>JAJDTA010000083.1 GCA_022827405.1 Acidimicrobiia bacterium | reverse complement strand
TCCGCGGGCAGGTCGGCGAAGTAGGTGCCCAGCGAGTTGGTGATAGCGCTGCTCACCGCCTCGGGCCGCTGAGAGGGGTCTTCGATGGCCGCAGAGAAGTCCAGCAGGTTGCGCAACGTGCGGTCGTCGGACAGGTCGGATTCCACCAGCACGGTCACCGGCTCGGTGTTGCCGCCCAAATTCTCGGTCATGAACACCGCGTCTTCTTTGCTCTCGGTGCCGTCGGGGATGAAGTCGGTGGAGTTGAACTCGGTGCCGAGCTGGGTGGTGAGCGCCATGAAGACCACGGTGATGATGCCGGTGGCCGCCAAGATGACCGAGGGACGGCGCACCGTGGCGGCGCCGATGGACTGCACCAGCTTGCCGGCACCGGGAATGGCCTGGTCGATGGGCCGGATCTGGGGCGACTTGCCCTTGGCCTCGCCTCGGCGGTCCAACAGCGAGCGCGCCGCCGGTACCGCGGTCAAGAACACAGCAAGGCCGCTGAACACGCCCACCGCGGCCACCACGCCGAAGTCGGCCAGCCCCGAGATCTCGCCAAACAGGTTGGTGAGGAAGCTGACGATGGTGGTCACCCCGGCCAGCCCCAGGGGCAGCATCACCCCGGCCACCGACTTGGAAATGCCCTCGGTGGTATCGGCCCCTCCGGAGCGCACCTCGCGATAGCGGGAGGTGACCTGTATGCCGTAGTCCACGCACAGCCCGATGAGCATCACCGGCACCATCTGGGCCAGCACGCTGGGGGCTCCGATCAGGCCGAGCCCATCGGGGCCGAGCAGCCCTTGGAAGCCGAGCGCCCACACGATGGTGAGGATCAACCCGCCCATCGACAACAACACGTCGGATAGCTGCCGGTAGAACAGCACCAGCAGTACGGCGATCACCAGAAACGCCACCAGCATGAGGTTGCGGGTGGAACTCTGGCTGGAGTCGTCGGACTCCTTGTCGCTCTTGCCCTGAGAGGCGGCGCGGGCCGATTCGAGTTCGGCCAGCGGCACCTGCTTCACCGCCTCGTCCACCGTTAGCTGCGCCTCGGCCAGCCCGTCGGGGTCGCCGTAGGCGTTCACCGTGACGATGCCGATGCCACCGATTACTCGGCCCGCATCGTCGCGGGCCACGATCTCGTCCAGGAACACGGCCAGCGCGGCGTTGGACTCGTCGGCGATGGCGGCGTCGATCTCCCCCTGCGGGACCGATGCCAGATCCATGCTGCGGGGGTCCCCACCGGGACCGGCCAGCATCTTGGCCAGCACATGGCCGGGCGATGTGGCCGGCCGGTCTTGGAACAGGTAGCCGGCCAGTTCCGGGTGGGCGGCGGCGGTGTTGGTGGCCGCGGCGGCATCGGCCGCGCCCGCGGGACTCAGCACATCGCCCCGCAGCACCACCTGCATCACCTCGAGCTCAGCGGAGTCGGGAAAGCTCTCGGCCAAGTTGTCGATGGCCTCCACCAGCTCGCTGCCCTCGGGCAGGAACGCATCCTCCACGTCCGCGGTGTCGGAGGTTCTGGTGAAGCCAACCACCGCTATCACGGTCACCACCAGCATTGCCGCCAGCGCCGCCCACGGACGGCGCCCAACCCAACCACCGTAAACCTGGAACAACTTGCTCATGCCTGCCCGCCTGTTATCGCCTTGAGTGGCTGTTTCTAACCCTCGTGAAGGTTACAGGACAACGGTGTCAATTTCGGACACAAGCCCAAGGCTTCGATCCGAGTCCAGCCGCGCGCCACCAGCAGATTCAGCAGCGTGTGCGAGAGCCTAGAACTCGACCACCGTGAGGTCGTCGCCCACGATGATCTCCCCCTCAAAGTGCTCAGCGGCCAGCGCCCGCCACTCATCCTCTTGGCCCGCGGGAAGCGACGGGATGTAGTGGGTCAGCACCAACCGGGCCACCCCGGCCCGCGCCGCGGTCCGCGCCGCGTCCTGCACCGTTGAGTGGTAGTCCAAGATGTCGAGGAACCGCTCGGATGGAACGAGCCGCACCAAGTCTTCCCTCATCACAGTCTGCACATAAGCGTCGGCCCCATCGCACAGCTCGTCGAGCTCGTCGCAGGGAACTCCGTCGCCGCCCAGCACTGCCACAACGCCCTCATGCTCCACCCGGAACGCCACCGACGGCTCCACCGGTGCATGGTTGGTCCGCCCCACCATTATCGCGGCCTCGCCCACCTCGAAATGGTCTCCCGCCAGCACCTCTACCACCTCCACAATGGGTTCCCAGGTGAGATCGTCGTGGTGGGCCAGGCGGAAGCTGATGTCGGGGCCGAGCATGGCCAACAGGCCGTCTGCCATCTCCTTGGTGCGGACCGGGCCGTACACTTTCAGCGGCGTGGGCTCGCTGCTCATCGTCCAGTGCATCGAGACCACGTCGTTGAGCGAGCAGATGTGGTCGGAGTGCAGGTGGGTGAGCAGAACGGCATCCAGCCCCAGCGGCAGCACCCCGGCCGCCACCAGCCGCATCAGCGCCCCCCGCCCCGCATCCACCATCAGCGTCGTGGCGCCAGCCTCAACCAGCGTTGCCGGCCCGGCCCGGTTCGGATCGGGCAGCGGCGTTCCCGTACCGCAGAGCGTCACCTTCATAGCTTGAGCCGATCCTAGGCCAAAGGCTCCGCATTCTGCCCCCGCCCGGCAGCCAAACCATTGAGACCCGCCCCAATCGGCAGCGGTGTATTATTGAGCGGTATATCCAGCAGGGGACTCAGCTTTATGACTGCCATCGAATCCCAACCAGGAGTGTCGGATTATTCGCAACTGCGGAATGTCTACTCAGAGCCGCTGCCGCGGGCCTCGCAGAAGGTGCTCGACCATCTGGACGCCCACTGCCGCAGGTTCATCGAGATGTCGCCGTTTTGTGTCATCAGCTCCACCGGCGCAGACGGCCGAGCCGACGCCTCGCCCCGGGGCGACCCGCCCGGGTTCGTGAAGGTCGTCGACAGGCACACCCTGTTGTTGCCCGACCGCCCCGGCAACAACCAGGTCGACACCATGCAGAACATCTTGAACCACCCTGTTGTGGGCCTGCTGTTCCTCGTGCCCGGCATGAACGAGACGCTGCGGGTATGCGGCTCAGCGGAGATCGTCACAGACGAGCAGGTCTTGGCCCCGCTCTCGGTAAGCAGCCGAGCGCCGAAATCGGGGCTCAAAATAACCGTCAAGGACGCGTTCTTGCACTGCGGACGAGCGCTGCTCCGCTCCCGGCTATGGGACCCCGAGGTCCAGATCGACCGCTCCAGCTATCCCACCTACGGCCAAGTGCTGGCCGAGCAGATCGCCGGAGCCGACGCTGAGGCCATTGACCGCGACGAACAAAATGCCAACCGAGAAAAGCTCTACTGACGGAGCACCTCGTCGAATAAATCAGACGAGGCCGCATTGGCGGGCCCGGTTGAGGATGACCTCAAAGAGGCGGGTGGCGGCGGCGACCATCAGGCCCTTGTAGTTGGCCGCGCCTAGTCCCTGGGTCTCGGCTTCGGCGACGGGGCGGATTTGTCATTGGGGGAGGCATTGCAGGCCGACGAGTTCTTCGGACACCTGCCAGAGCCGTGTGGCCGTTTCCCGATTCTTCGCGGCCGCCGATGGCTTCACTCGGGTTGGGTGGCCGCGCAGTTGACCCCAGCGGTTGGGGCCGTAGTAGCCGCCGGGCTCGGCGTCGGGGGAGGTGGCCGCGAACAGGGTGGTCAGCGCTCCTTGCGAGACTGGCATGGCGAACAGCGGGTTCCAGATCTTGAGGACTCGGCTGTGGCGCAGGATGCCGGTGCGGCTGAAGCCGGGATGCGACGCCACCGACAGCATCTCAATGCCGGCGTCGTCGATGCGCCGTTGCAGCTCGAAGCAGAACAACAGGTTCGCCAGCTTGCTCTGCGCGTAGGCCGCCGCAGCCCGGTAGGGGCGCGATTCCCACTGGAGGTCGTCGAAGCAGACCTCGCCCATGCGGTGGGCGTGGCTGGACACGGTGACCACCCGGCTGTCGGCAGTGGCTCGCAGCAGGTCCATCAGCCGGGCTGTGAGCGCGAAGTGCCCGAGGTGGTTAATGCCGAGCTGAAGCTCGAAGCCATCCGCAGTGCTCAACGCCGGAGGCACCATGACGCCCGCGTTGTTGACAAGCAGGTCCAGCCGCTCAAAGCGGCCGCAGCACCAGTCCGAGAACCCGCGCACCGAGTCCAAGTCGCCCAGGTCCAGCCCGGCGACCTCCACATCGCCACGACCGCCCGCTGCGCCGACGGCCTCGGCGGCATCGGCGCCGCGCCGAAGGTCGCGACAGGCCACCACTACCAGCGCACCCCGCCGGGCAAGCTGCAACGCCGTCTCGAAGCCCAGACCCGAGCTCGCGCCGGTAACAACCGCCACCTTGCCTTCCTGCTCAGGCATATCGACCGCCGTCCACCTGCGCCTGCCCAAAGCCCCCTACCCCTTGACTCGCCCCCACCCTAGACGACCCCGGAAACCACACACCGCGAACCGCAGCCTGCCAAGGGGGCAGGCAGCGTGCTCCGGGATGGGCCTTCCCGCTGATCTATCCTGTTGCTTTGTCCCTACACTGGAGGCGATGTCTGTCGTGACGACGGAGCGATTCGAAGTGCCGCCAGCAGCGGTTCCGGCCCGGCGCACCCCTAGTTTCACCGCAGAATCCATGCCGCCTGCGCTCGGTCGTGCCCACCTCACCTCGGTGTGGGCCGAGTTGGTGGTGGAGGAGGGCTCGGTGCTGTTCACCGACGAGGCGTCGCGCAACGCAAACGTGACGGCGGGACAGCGCACCGCCATACCTCCCGGCGTCCACCACCACATCGAGCCAGCCCAAGACGCGGTGTTCCATATCCAGTTCTACCGCTGAATGGCGCTGGGCCCGCCGCCTTCTTCGACTCCGGGCCGCGGTCGCCCTAGTACGGGACGATGACGACGCAGTCGGTCTCGACGGTGACCTCTTCGCCATTGTTGGTGTAGGTGATGGGATCGAAGCAGACCGTGTACGGCTCGCCCCTGTCCCACAACTGCTGCTCGAGGCTGATGGCGTTTTCCTGTTGCTCGACCGACTGATAGCCGTTGGCGGCCTGGATCACGACCATGGAGTCTTCTGGGATGTTTTCGACGGCCTCCCGTGCATCTCTTTTGGCTTCCGCCTCTTCTCGCGTGCTGGCGCGGGTGGACACCCCCTCGCCGGGCGCGAAATAGCCGTCGTTGATCAACTGGCAAAAGACAAGTGGGTGCCTCGGCTCACAGACCAGCGTGACCTGCGATCCGTCGTCGCTGTCCTGAGTGCCACCCCCTCCACCGTCTGACTGAGCGAGCGCGGCCCGGGGCGGCGACAGCCAAGAGGCCGATGGTGAGGGCAACGAGGGCGACCACAGGCCGCGCCGCGAATTTTTTCCGGTGCTTGTGCATTGTCGAGTCCCGCTTCCTCATCCGCCCGCCTGCAGTCATCAAGTATCCCCCCCCCTCACGACTGGGGAGCAGGCTCATGGCGGGGTCAGGAGGAGGAGTTTTTTTACCTCGGTGGTCTTGTCGAAGGGGTTGAGGCGGGCGGCGAGGTTCTCGGCATTCTGTTGGCCGATGACGGGCTGGGCGAGGTGGGCGAACTTGGCAAGGAGCCTGGCCCCTTGGACCTCAGGGTCGGAGACCGGCTGGGCTATGTCGTGGTGGGCGCGGAACTCGCCGTGATCGGCGCGGATCACGACGCTCGTTTGCGTTGCGGGCATCGAGGGATCGGTCTCGATGGCCACACGGTCGAAAAATGCCTGCACCTCTGGCCGGTTGACAGGCTCGTCGCCGAAGCCGTCGATGCCGTCGAAACCGTGAACCAGCAGAGCCTGCGTGCCCCGGAGGCTGAACTTGGCTTGCAGGCCCGTGGTCGGCGATGTGATCCCGCACACGTCGAGAATCGAGGGGTTCACCGTCAGGGTGATCTGCTCGATCTCGCCCACCTCCAAGCCCTGTCGGAGCAGCGACGAGGTGGCCTCGATTCCCGCATGGGTGAAATGGCAGGCGGCGTGGAACTTGAACAGGGTTCTCGGGGTGGCCCAGCCGTCGGCCCAACGGCCGAGCCTGCCTTCATCGGCTGGGCCCGAGCCCGCGGCCTGGAACAGCCCTTGGTTGCCGTCGATGGCTTCTGGGGATGCGGTGTAGCCGCGTGCTGCGAGCAGCGCGGCGAGCAGGCCCCGCTCGGCTGCGGCACCCGGATGCAGCGGTTTGGCCATGGTGCCGAAGTTGGCCTTCACACCGGCCGAGCCGCTGGCGGCCAGGCCCAGCGCCGCGCCGAACCGGTCGGCTTCAAGCCCCAGCAGCCAGCTGCATCCCGCCGCGGCGCCGAACACTCCGACAGTGGACGTGACATGCCAGCCCTTGGCGTAGTGCTCCGGGCCGATCCCGGCGCCGATTCGGGCTTGGACTTCCGATCCCACCACATACGCAGCAAGCAGGTCGGCACCCGTCCGGCCCTCGGCCTCGCACAGGGCCAACAACGCGGGAACCAGTGGAGCGGAGGGGTGGCCCCCCATGAAAGCAGACGAGTCGTCGAAGTCGAGCGCGTGGCCCGCCGCCCCGTTGATCAGCGCGGCCCGATATCGATCGGCTCGCTGCTCGGTCCCGATGAGGGTGCAATGGCCCGCTTGGAATGACAACTCGGCCCGCAGAATGGCCGAGAGGGGCTCCCGGCTGCCGGCCAGCGCGCACCCGAACCAGTCCAGAATGCTGTGGCCCGCGACTGCGGCCACCTCAGAGGGAACCTCGTCGACCGCGAGTTTGCCGAATCGCTCCCAGAGCCGGTCGGTCAGGCCGCTCATGGTCGCATCGCGTCCTGCACTGCCGCCAAGCGGCCCTCGCTGGCTGTCTTGTCGAAGACCACCGCATCGTCGAATCCCATGGCGGCCAGCCGGTGGAGCCGCTCGACGGTCGGTCCGATGTCGGCGCCGATCCGCACGTTTGCGACGATCGCCCGTCGCCCGCCCGCCTGCCGGAAGCGGGCCAAACCACCGGCGAGCTCCTCGTCGTCGGCATAGGCGGCGGAGGCGATCCAGCCCGCCGCCTCTGCCGCGGCCCGCTCGATCCACGGTCCCCGCCAGCCGGCCAACAGCAGCTCTGGCCGATTGATCACTTGAGGCCAAGCACAGAGATCGCGCCCTTGTGCCCGACCTTCCCGCACGAACATCCGCAGTTCCTGCCACTGCTGCTCGAACTGGGCGAAACGGGTGTCGAACTCACGGCCGAGCACCTCGAAATCCGCCCGGGTCGAACCCGGTCCGACTCCGAACCGCACACGGCCCGGGGCCACCAGCTCGAGGGTGAACAGCCGGTGGGCCACCTCGGCGACATTGCGAATCGGGATCTGCATGATCCCGGTTCCCAACTCGACTGCTCGAGTGGCCCCAGCCGACACGGTGAGCGCCATCAGCGGATCGGGCAGCATGAAGCGCCGCCCGACAGCGTCAAAGGCCCACACCGACGAATAGCCCAGCCGCTCCATGGCCGCCGCCGCATCGGCGAGGCTGTCGGGCTCCAGCGGACCACCGGAGCGGCCAAGAACCGGAAGCGCCGCACCAAGTCTCACCTGCGCCCAATCCTCCCACACCCAAAGGCACCACACACTGGGGAATCCCGACGCAAGGGCCATCACCACGATCAGGCTGCCCACCCTCAGAGAGGGTCTGAGCCGGGTGTGCCGCGGCCTAGAGTGTGGAGGCCGGTTTCAGCGGTGAGGTGCCGGTCGGTGTATTCGCCCAAGTCGTTGAACACCAAGTCCAAGTCCAGATCCCCACTAACTGACTCTCCACGATTGGGGGGAAGCTCAGTTCAGAGCCACAACTGCCAAACCTGACATACTGGCGGTGCCAACAGGCGGAATAGTCGTCAACGCAAGGGGAGTAGTGATGGACGCTGATACCGCATGGGTACTCGTATCCGCAGCGCTGGTCTTGTTCATGGTGCCGGGCTTGGCCCTGTTCTACGGGGGCATGGTGGGCACGAAGAACGTGCTCAACATGATGAACATGAACCTGTATTGCCTGGGCATTATCCCCATTCTGTGGGCGGTGGCCGGTTATGGATTTGCCTCCGGCGACTGGAGCTTCCCGCTGTTCGGCAACTTCGACGCCGCCTGGCTCAACGGGGTTGACGACATGGTGGGCAAGCGGGAATTCGTGTTCGGCATGACCTTTGCCGCCATAACCCCTGCTCTCATCTCCGGTGCGGTGGCTGGCCGGATGAAGTTCTCCGCCTGGGCCATCTTCGTGCCCGTCTGGTCGTTCGTGGTGTATTCGCCGGTGGTCTATTGGATCTACGGCGGCGAAGGCTGGATCGCCGATCTTCCGGCCCACGACTTCGCCGGCGGTACGGCCATCCACATCAACGCCGGTGCGGCGGCCCTGGCCCTGGTTCTAGTCCTCGGCCCCCGCAAGGGCTGGCCCCGCGATGTGGACTTCCCCCACAATCTGCCACTGGTGCTGCTGGGCGCCGGCATCTTGTGGTTCGGCTGGTTCGGGTTCAACGCCGGCTCGGCGCTGGCCTCTGATCTCACCGCCTCTCACGCCTTCTTGACCACCTTCTTGGCGGCGGCCGCCGGGCTGTGCGCGTGGATGGTGGCCGAGACCGTCAAAGACGGCAAGCCCACCGCGCTGGGCATGGCCTCGGGCATTGTGGCCGCGCTGGTGGCCATCACCCCCGCAGCCGGTTTCGTGGGAGCTATGTCCTCCATCGTGATCGGTGCCGCGGCCGGAGTGCTGTGCTTTTTGGCCATTGGGCTCAAGCTGCGCTACAGATACGACGACAGTCTCGACGTGGTTGGCATCCACATGTTCGGCGGCATCATAGGCGGCGTGCTGATCGGGTTCTTCGCCGACTCCGGGGCCATCGACGGTGCCGACTTCATAGACGGCGTGTTCTTCGGCGGCGGAGAGCTGCTGGCCAACCAAATCATCTCCATCGTGGCGGTCATGGCGTACAGCTTCGTGGCAACCTACATCATCGCCATGGTGCTCCACCGCACCATGGGTATCCGGGCCTCCGCCGAGCAAGAGAGCGTCGGCCTAGACCAGTCGCTGCACGCCGAGACTGCCTACAACAACTAACTGCGAAAACCGGGGCGGCCGGCCCCCAGGGGTCGGGGTTGCTGAGGGCCTGCCTAGGGGGTCACTTCAGCTTGGCCAGGTCCACATCCTGGCTGTCGATCAGCTGGGGGGCGCCGTCTGCGAACTCGACTATCAGGAATCGGCCGAACGTGGGATCGCCCACCTCGTCGAGGGCCAGCGGCCCTGACACGCCGTCGTAGTCGATGTCGAGGCCGGCTTCGAGCAGCCTGGCGCACTCGCGGTAGTCGTGGCACTTCTGGCCACCGCTGGTAACTGCCCCCACCTGCTCGATGATCGCCGGGCCGCTGGTGGTGCCTGCGGCAAGTGCGGCCAGCGCCAGCACCACCACGCAGTCATAGGCCTGGCCGCCGTAGATCACGTTGCCGTCGGCCAAGTCGATGAGGCGCTGGCTGAACTCGCTGCTGCCCCCTGCGGCGGCGGCCACCAGCCCGTCGATCACGTTGGGGTTGTCGGGGTCCACCGCCGCGGCCAGATTCACGTCGTAGAGACCGTCGGAGCTGTACATCGCGGTGGGGGGAATGCCCGCCTCCAGCAGCCCCCGCACAATCTGGGCCCCTTCGGCGAACGTAACCAGCACCACCGCGTCGGGCGACATGGCCTCGACCGCCTCGACCGTGGGGTCGTAGCTGGTGGCGTCCTCGTCATAGACGAACACCTCGGCGTTCACCCCGAGCGCCTCCAAGTTCTCCTCCATGAGCTTTGACAGGGCGTTGCCCCAATCGTCGGCCCGGGCCGGTATGGCCACATTGGTGGCGCCGTCGGCAGCCACGATTCCGGCCAGGATCAGCGACACCGCCTGGTCGGGCGGCACGGTGCGGAAGTAGTAGGCGGCATTGGCCTGGGTGGAGAACGACGGCGACGTGTTGGAAGGGGAGCATTGCGGGATCTGGGCGTCATAGAGCATCTGGATGAACGACTGCGACACCCCCGAGGCCGATGCGCCCACTATGACGTGCGCGCCCTCCCCCAGCAGGCGGCTCACCGCCTCAGGGGCCACATCGGGGTCGGTGGCGGAGTCTGCCGCCAGCAGGCGCACGCGGCCGCCAGCCTCCTGGATATCGCCGATGGCCAGGTCTACCCCGATGATCATGGGGGAAGACAGCGTGGACAGCATTCCGGTCTCGGGCAGGATGCGGCCTATCACCAACTCGAAGTCGCTAGCCGCGGTGTGGGACAAATTCACGTCGTGGCCGGCGATTTCCGTCGGCTCGCCGTCGATGTACTCAAGGACCAGATACCGGCCGAAAGTGGGGTCGCCCACCTCGTTCAGCTCCAATGGGCCGGACACGCCGTCGTAGTCGATGTCGACACCTTGGGAGACCAGCTCCGCGCACTCGGCGTAGCTGAAGCACTTCTGGCCCCCTCCGGTCACGTTTTGGACCTGGCCGATAATCGCCGTGCCGTCGGTGGTCCCTGCGGCCAAGGCCGCCAGCGCGAGCACCACCACGCAGTCGTAGGCCTGCCCTCCGTAGAGCACGCTGCCGTCTGTGAGCTCGCCCAGGCGGGCGTTGTACTCGGAAGCGCCGCCGATCGCGGTCAACACCATGCCGTCGATCACGTTGGGGTTGGACGGGTCGACTATCTCGGGGAGATCGAGGTCGAACAGCGCGTCGGTGGCGTATACAGCCGTAGGGGGCACGCCGGCTTCCAGAACACCCCTGATGATCTGCGCCCCTTCGGAAAAGGCCAGGATCACCACGGTGTCGGCCCCTATGGACAATGCCGCGGTCACTGTGGAGTCGAAGCTGGAAGCGTCCTCGTCGTAGGAGAAGATCTGGGAGCTCAGGCCTATGCCGTCGAAGCTCTCTTTGAGCAGCTCGGCCAGCGAATTTCCCCAATCATCCGCCCGGGCCACAATCGACACGTTCGTCGCCCCGCCCTCGGCCACCACATTGGCCAGCAGCGGAGCAACCCCCACATCCGGGGCCACCGTTCGGAAGTAGTAGCCGGCGTTGGCCTGAGTGGAGAACGAGGTGGACGTGTTCGACGGCGCGCACTGCGGGATCTGGGCGTCGTACAGGGTCTGGATGAAAGACTGCGACACACCAGATGCCGATGCGCCCACGATGACATCGGCACCCTCACCCAACAGGCGATTGACGGTTTCCGGCGCCACATCGGGATCGGTGGCGGAATCGCCGGTAAGCAGCCGGACGTTGCCCCCTGCTGCCCGGATGTCGTTCACCGCCAGTTCGACGCTGGCGATCAAGGGCACCCCGAAGAACGCCAGAGACCCGGTCTCGGGCATCACCGAGCCGATGACCAGCTCGAGGCCGGCCGAATCGACGGGCCGAGTATCGCCCTCCGAAACATCCGCTCCCTGCTCCGATACGACGGGCTGACTGCCGCCGCCGCATGCCGCCGCCACCAGGGAAACCAGCACTGCGGCCCAGATCCAACGCCTTGATCGCATGGTCGGAATTATCGCGCTTGGCGCTACTGAAGTCGGGACAGCAAGGCGCCGAGCGGAGCGACCATGCCGGTGTAGAAGGGGCCGAACTCGGCGTAGCGGGCCGACGCCTCGTCGTAGCGCATGGTGTACACCACCTCTTTGAGATCGTCGGGGTGCTCGCAGAACAGGGTTACCCCCCACTCGTAGTCGTCGATCCCGGTGGAACCGGTGATGAGCTGCAATACCCGCCCCGAGAATTTGCGGCCGGTGGCACCGTGGTCGTACATCAGCTCTTTGCGGCGCTCGAAGGCCAGCTCGTACCAGTTCTGATCGGGGTTGCGGCGCTTGGACATGGGGTAGAAGCACCATGCCGGCTTGCCTTCGGGAGGCAGCTTGGGGTACAGCCGGGCCTGCTTGGTCTCCTCCGGCAGCCCGGCGGCGTACTCCGACAGTTCGGTGAGCGACACATAGGAGTCCACGATTTCGAGCCCGCCTTGGCGCAACGCAGTCTGGAAGTCTCGCAGTAGCCACAGGTCGGCGTGCAGGGCCATGAACGCGATGTCGGCCTTGTGGCCCAAAACGGCCACCGTCACCACCTGCACGCCTTGGGCCTCAGCCTCTTTGGCGGCGGCCTTGATGGCATCTGAGTCCACTGCCGGGCCGAGTTTGCCGAACAGATGGACGACCCCGATCCCGATCGACGGCTCTACCGGTGAGGCGCTATCGGCTGCACGGTCGCTCATCGGGAGCTGAGCATCCTAGGGCACATCGATGTCTTGGACTCTGAGCACCTGGAGGGCACCGTCGCGCACTTGGGCAACGCCGAAGCGGCCCACCGAGATGTCGCCAACCTCGTCGAGGTCCAAGGGCCCCGACACTCCGTCATAGTCAATGTCTACTCCCTCTGCCATCAGAGCGGCGCACTCGCCGTAATCGAAGCATTTCGTGCCATAGCGGGTAACGTTCTGCACCTCGGCAAGAATGCCTGGGCCTTCCGTCGAACCTGCGGCCAGCGAGGCCAGAGCCAGCACAACGACGCAGTCGTATGCCTGGCCGCCGAAGACCACGTTCCCGCCGACGAGTTCCGACAGCCTCTCGTTGAACTCAATGCTGCCCGAGGCGGCATAGACCGTGAACCCGTCGAGCAACTCTGGATTGCCTGGGCTCACGATTGACGGGAGTTCCACATCGAACATGCCCGCACCGCCGTGCATCGCGCTGGGCGGCACACCGGCCTCCAGCAGACTCCGCACAATCTGGGCTCCCTCTGCGAATGCGAGAATGACGACGGTATCGGCCGCCATTGAGCGCACCGACTCTGCGATGTCCTGGAAGTTGACCGCATCCTGGGAGAAAACCACCACTTCAGATGTCACGTTCAGCTCGTCCAGGCTCTTGGCCAGCAGTTCCGACAACGACTGCCCCCAGTCATCGCCCCGAGCCAAGATGGCCACATTTGTCCCGCCGCCCCGGGCGATGTTGTCGGCCATGACCGGAGCATCGGCTCGAGTGGTGGTGACCGTGCGGAAGAAGAACTCGGCGTTCTGCTGGGTGCTGAAGGCTGCCGACGTGTTCGACGCAGCACACTGGGCGACCTGGGACTCATAAAGGGTCTGGATGATCCCCTGAGACACTCCCGAGGCCGCCGCCCCGATGATTGCGTGGGCACCTTCGCCCAGCAACCGGTTGACGGTTTCTATTGCGATATCGGGATCGGTGCCCGAGTCGCCGGCCAGAATCTCTACTCGGCCGCCGGCGGCCCGCACATCTTCCACTCCAAGACGCACGCCGGTGCTCTCGGGCGGATACAGGAAGCTGAGCGATCCTGTTTCCGGCAGCACCACACCGATCACCAGTTCAGGCGCTTCGGCCAATAAATCCGCTGTCCCATCAGACCCATCAGACTGCGGCACCTCTTGCGGCTCAGCCGGGGCTCGCTCCCCGCTTGAGCTGTCAGAGCTGCCGCAGGCCGAGCTGATCAGCGCCGCAGCTAGGAGGAGGGCAACAATCCCGACAAGGCATCGTCGCATAACCCTCACCTGCAAATGGTCAGTCGCCGAAACCGTTCACCAGCACGGCGAAATGACGGCTGGTGGCGTTTAGGCGCTTGCCGACCACTGCGGTGTAAGCGTCCGACTCCCACACCTCGCGGGCCTTCTCCTTGGACTCGAACTTGATCACCACGGTCTGGTGGCCGGCGGTGTCGCCCTCGATCACCTCCGACTCGGTGTCGAAGGCAACCAGCTCAGCGCCGTCGCCGATGCCCAGAGCGCCCGCGGCGCCCTGCATGTACTCCCCGTACAGCTCGGGGTTGTCCACCTGATAATTGACGATGATGTATGCAGCCATGGCCCACTTCTAGCAGACCGGATCAGCCCCGGACGAAGAGGCCAGTTCATCCCCGCACAAAAATGAACGCCCCGCCGGGATGGCCGCCGCCGGTGCTGGCCACCGCCACCTCGGCGCTGTCCACCTGTCGGCCCCCGCCGTGGCCCCGAAGCTGGGTCACCGCCTCGTGCAGGAACCCGTAGCCGTGCAGCCGGCCGGCCGAGAGCTGGCCCCCGTGGGGGTTGAGCGGGATCTCGCCGTCGCGGGCGATGCGGGTGCCGCCCTCCACGAACGCGGCACCCTCGCCCTTGCCGCAAAAGCCCAGGCCCTCCAACCACGACAGGGCGTTGAAGCTGAACCCGTCGTACAGCAGGGCCACATCCACGTCGGCCGGCTTCAGGTCGGTGCGGCTCCACAGGTGGGCCGAGGGGCCGTCCACCATGGGCTCGTGCAGCAGCGTTCCCTGGTCCCACGACATCCGCTCGGTCATCTGGGTGCCCACCGCCTCCACCAGCACCGGGCGATGGGGGCCGTCGTAGGCACGATCCAGCGCCGACACCACCAGAGCCGTAGAGCCATCGCAAGGTACGTCGCAGTCGAACAGGCCGAACGGGGTGGTGATCATCCGGGCGTCCAGGTAATCGTCGATGGTCATGGGCTCTTGGTAGATGGCCACCGGGTTGTGGGCCGCGCCGGCTCGCTCGGTCACCGGGATCCACCCCAGCTGCTCCCGGGTGGCTCCGTAGCGGTGGAAGTAGTGGCTGGCCATGAGGGCGATCCAGTTGCCCGCCGACATGGCCCCATAGGGCAACCGCCATTCCATCTCCCCGGAGATGCGGGCGCCGCCGCCCACCCCGGTGTTCTGGCGATTCCCCCAGGCGATAGACGTGGTCTCCCACACGGTGCGGAAGCACAGCACGTGACGGCACAGCCCTGAGGCCACCGCCAGCATGGCGTTGACCACCGCCCCGCTCTGGCCGGGGGTCTCCATGGTGCCGCAGAACCAGGTGGGGGCGACCTCTAGGGCGTTGGTCAGCGGGTAGATGCCGCCCTCAGAGTGACCGCCGTCTTTGGCGCTCCCTCCCGGATAGGTGGACAGGCCGTCGATGTCGCCCATGGTGAGCCCGGCGTCGGCCACCGCGGCCCGGCAGGCCTCCACCGCCAGGGCCATGGGATCGCGGCCCAGTCGCCGGCCTACCTGCGACAACCCGATCCCGGTGATGGCCACCTTCGACTCGAACTTGTCGGAAACAGGCATGGACCGCACCGGCGCCGGGGCGGGCTCGGCGTACTCGTCCGCCTCAATCACCGGCTCGCCGGTGGGGGCGAACACCGGCAGCCACACGTCCTTGTGCTGCTCGAAGCGCACCGACACCGGCAGGCCGATCACTACGTCTTCGGGCTCGGTGTCCACGATGAGGGTGGTGAGTCGCACCAAAGGGTCCTCCTCGATGGCCACCAGCCCGATCACATAAGGAACCTCCATGTCGGGCAGCCACGGCTGGTAGTTGACGGTAACCCCCACCACCGTGGCCCGCCCCGACACTTCCCTGATCTCGGGCGGCTCCCCGCAACCCGGGCACACCACCCCGGGGGGATGGAGGTAGCGGTCGGTGGCCTCGCAGTACTGGAAGCGCAGCACGCCGTCGGCCCCCGATGTCCAGAAGAACTCATTCTCGGGCGTGAGTTTGGGCAGGGGGCGCATGCCCAAGATTCTTATCCAGACGGGGAGTAGAAGTTGAGTTGGCCGTCGCGCACGAACCCGGCCAGGCACAATCCCGCCGCCGCGGCCGTCTCCACCGCCAGCGCCGAGGGGGCGCTCACTGCCACCAGCACCCCGAATCCCGCCGCCCATGCCTTCTGCACCATCTCGAACGATGCCCGGCCGCTCACGAACAGCCCCTGGCTACTGGCGGGCAGGTTGCCGTCGAGCAGCATTCGGCCCACCACCTTGTCCACCGCGTTGTGGCGGCCGATGTCCTCACGCACCAAGGTGGGCTGGCCGTCGGCCCCGAATGCCGCCGCGGCGTGAACCCCCCCGGTGGTGCCGAACAGCTCTTGGAAGGCCCGCACTCGCTCGGGCACCTGAGCCAGCACGTCGGCCGATATGGGCGCCCCGCCCACCGGCAGCGGGCTCAGCCGCTCCCGCAGCGCCTCGATGCTCTCGGCCCCGCACAGCCCGCACGCCGACGTGGTCAAGCCCAGGCGGGGGGTGGGCTCGGGGGCGCCGTCGGTTTCCACCGTGACCAGGTTGTACTCGGTGTCGGCCGCCGGCTCGTTGGCACAGTAGCGGATGGAGGTCACCGAGGCGTCGCCCAAAAGCCCCTCGGCGAAACAGAAACCGGCGGCCAGCTCGAAGTCGTGGCCGGGAGTGCGCATGGTGGTGGTCACGGTCACCGCGTCGAGCTCAATGGTGAGGGGCTCTTCCACCACCAGATCGTCGGGGCGCCGGTGCTCCTCGGACCCGTCCCAGTGGCGCACCAGCACCCGCTCAGAGCGCCCTCGAGTCATGACAGCCGATACATCTCGGAGACCACGTGGTGCTGGAGCTCCCGCCCCACCGCCGCCATGGCCACCGAGGAACGCAGAACATCGCCGTCCAACCAGATGCGCCGCTCGGTGGCGGTCACCGGCTTGGCCGATGCGGTGCCCAGTACCGCAGTCGACGCCAGCTGCACGGTGCTGCCCTCCACCGTGCCTTCCAGCAACTCGACAATTCCCGACGGCTGCACCAGCACCAGCTCAACCCGACCATCGCCCTGGGGGCGCAGATACCCGGCCTCAGCGTGCAGGGGCAGGCCGGTGTCAGCGTCCCTGGTCTTTTGCCCATAGGCCACGAACGGCTTGCCCACATGGGCGAAGGATGCCTCTTCGATGTACGAGAAGTCCTCGATGGTGGGATATATCCCCGCGCCGGTGCCTTGCCACGTTCCCAACAGGAACGCCAGTGGCGCACAAACGGGATGAAGCTCGGCCATACCGCGACGTTACCGCCGCGAACGGCGATGCGGACTAGAAGTCCATGTCGGGCATGCCACCGGGCATGCCGCCGTTCTCCTCCGGCTTGTCGGCCACGACGGCCTCGGTGGTCAAGAACAGCCCGGCGATGGAGCCGGCATTTTGGAGCGCCGAGCGGGTGACCTTGGCGGCATCGATGATGCCCGCGGTCAGCAGATCCTCGTACTCGCCGGTGGCCGCATTCAGGCCTGAGTTGCCCTCCAGGTTGCGGACCCGCTCCACGATCACGCCGCCCTCAAGGCCGGCGTTGACCGCGATCTGGGTCAGCGGACCCTCCAGCGCTTTGGACACGATGCGGGCACCGGTGGCCTCGTCGTCCACCGCTAGGTCCCCCGCAGCGCTGTCTACCGCGGCTTGGGCCCGCAGCAGGGTAACGCCCCCGCCCGCGACCACGCCCTCTTCGATGGCCGCCTTGGTGGTGCTGACGGCATCCTCGATGCGGTGCTTCTTCTCTTTGAGCTCCACTTCAGTGGCGGCGCCCACCTTGAGCACGGCAACGCCGCCCGACAGCTTGGCCAGGCGCTCTTGCAGCTTCTCCCGGTCGTAGTCGGAGTCGGTGTTGTCGATCTCGCCCTTGATCTGGGAGATGCGACCCTCCACGTCGCTGCGGTCGCCCGCGCCCTCCACGATCGTGGTCTCGTCTTTGGTGATGACCACCTTGCGGGCCCGGCCCAGCAGGTCGAGTGTGGTGTTCTCCAGCTTGAGGCCCACCTCTTCGCTGATGACCTGGCCGGCGGTCAAGATGGCCATGTCTTGGAGCATGGCCTTGCGGCGGTCGCCGAAACCGGGAGCCTTCACCGACGTGGAGTTGAAGGTGCCCCGGATCTTGTTCACCACCAGGGTGGCCAGAGCCTCGCCCTCCACGTCCTCAGCGATGATCAGCAGCGGCTTGCCCGCCTGCATCACCTTCTCCAGCACCGGGACGATGTCGCGCACCGCGGTGATCTTCGATCCCACGAACAGGATGTAGGGCTCGTCTAGCACGGCTTCCATCCGCTCGGCATCGGTCACGAAGTAGGGCGAGATGTAGCCCTTGTCGAAGCGCATGCCCTCGGTGAAGTCCAGCTCCAAGCCGAAGGTCTGCGATTCCTCCACGGTGACCACGCCGTCTTTGCCCACCTTGTCGATGGCCTCGGAGATCAACTCGCCGATCTCGCCGTCGGCCGCCGAGATGGCGGCAACGTTGGCGATCTGGGCCTTGTCGGAGGACACGTCCACCGATTGCGAGTGGATGGCCTCTACCGCGGCTTCCACCCCGGCCTCGATGCCCTTCTTTATGGACATGGGGTTGGCCCCGGCGGCCACGTTCCGCAGCCCCTCGCGCACCATCGACCAGGCCAGCACGGTGGCGGTGGTGGTGCCGTCGCCGGCCACGTCGTCGGTCTTCTTGGCCACCTCTTTGACCAGCTCAGCGCCGATCTTCTCGTAGGGGTCCTCCAGCTCGATCTCTTTGGCGATGGACACGCCGTCGTTGGTGATCGTGGGGGCACCCCACTTCTTCTCCAGAACGACGTTGCGGCCCTTGGGGCCTAGCGTGACCCGCACGGCGTCAGCCAACTGGTTCATTCCCGACTCCAGCGCGCGCCGAGCCTGCTCATCGAATGAGATGATCTTGGGCATCCTCGAACTCTCCCTTTTGCACTATCGGCCCATTGCCGATGGTTATCGCGCCGGCATTTGTCGCGCCGGCTTTTAGCACTCTCAGTATGAGACTGCTAAAGGTTACCGAGGAGTCCGAGAAACGCCAAACTCAAGTAGGCCAATCTCGAGCAGTGAGGCAGTGAGAAATCAACCGCCAGCTACGGCGGGCACGATGGCCACCGTCTGGCCGTCGGGAACCGAGGTGGCCAACCCGTCGGCGAACCGCACGTCGTCGTCGTCCACGAACACGTTGACGTACCGGTGCAGGCCGCCCGACTCGTCGATGAGCCGGTCCATGAAACCGGGGTGGACGGCATCCAGCGAGACGATCACGTCGCGGACGTTTCTGCCGTCAACGACGACTTCACTGGCTCCTCCGGCCAGAGGACGCAGGGTGGTCGGTATCCGAACGGTCACGCTCATGGGCCATGATGCTATTCGGATGACTCAGCAAAAACGACTCGTGAGCCGGGGGCGGCTGTGACGCACCAAAAACGACTCGTGAGCCGGGGGCAGCGGTGACCGGGCGGCGGAAGTTCGCGGCCGGCGAGTTCTCAGCCACCGACCTCGTCGAGCGCAAGGGGTCGGCGAAAGTGTCGGTGTGCTTGCCCGCTCGCAACGAGGAGGCCACTGTCGGGACCATCGCCGAGGTGGTCCGCGCCGAGCTCATGGACAAGCTGGGCCTGGTGGACGAGCTGATCGTGATGGACGACCACTCCACCGATCGCACCGCCGAAGTGGCCGAGGCCGCCGGGGCCACGGTGGTGGCTTGCTCCGACGTGCTGGCCCATCTGGGCAACCAGCCCGGCAAGGGGGAAGCCCTGTGGAAGTCGTTGTACGCCTCCACCGGCGACATCGTCGTGTGGTGCGACAGCGATGTGGCCAACTTCAGCCCCCACTTCATCTTCGGCCTGCTGGGGCCGCTGTTGATCGACGAGTCCATCGGCTACTGCAAGGGCTTCTACCACCGCCCGGTGGGGGCCGACCAGCGGGGCGGGGGTCGCACAACCGAGCTGGTGGCCCGCCCGCTCATCGCCCTGTTGTTCCCCGAGTTGGGCGAGATCATCCAGCCCCTAGCGGGGGAGTACGCCGGACGGCGGGAAGTGCTGGAGCGGGTGCCGTTCGTCCAGGGATACGGGGTGGAGATGGGACTGCTAATCGATGTGTGCCGGCTCGCGGGCTACGACGCCATAGCCCAAGTGGACCTGGGCACCCGCGTTCACCGCAATCGCCCGCTGCACGAGCTGTCGTCCCAGGCGACCGAAGTCATGCAGGTGGCCCTGCACCGGGCCGACCGCACGCTGGTGAACACCGCCATCACTCTGCACCACCCCGGTTTCGGCGACACCGAGATCACCATGCAGGAACGCCCGCCCCTGATCGAGGTGACCGGATACTTCCGCCAGGCTCTCTGAGGGAACGGCTCGGTTACGAGGCCAGGTAGTCCAAAACCGCTTGGCTTGACCGGGCACCTCGGCTACGAGTCCAGATAGTCCAAAACCGCTTGGCCAACCAGCCGGGCGGTGTCGGCCATGGCCGGCTCGACACCGAAGCGGTCGCTCAGGCTGATCAGCTCCCCGCAGGCCGGGGCAGCGGTGCCGTCCACCCGTCCCACCACGGTCAGCACCGGCACCCCGGCGGCCGCCGCCATCTCTCCCACACCGCCCACTACCTTGCCCTGGAACGATGTGGCGTCGAGGGCGCCTTCGCCGGTCACCACGAGATCGGCCTCCTCGATACGTCCGTACAGGTCCACTTCCTCGGCCAACAGCTCGAAGCCGTTGGCCAGTTCGGCGCCCACACACGCCAGGCCGCCGGCCAAGCCGCCGGCTGCCCCCGAGCCCTCGATGTCATCCACCGTCACGCCGTAGGTTTCGGCATACACCTGGCTGAGCCGTTCCAGCCGCCGGCGCAGCAACTCCACCTGAGTCGGACCGGCCCCCTTCTGGGGGCCGAACACCGTGGCGGCGTCGGTGAACCGGATCCTCACGTCGCAGGCCACGGCCAGCTCGACCCCTTTGAGACGTTGTAGGGGGTACAGCGCCCGCAGCGCGCCCAGTCCACCGTCGGTGGTGGCCGAGCCCCCCACCCCCACCAACACCCGCCGGGCACCCCGCTCCACCGCGGCCTCGATCAGCTCCCCGGTTCCGTAGGTGGTGGCCCCCACCGGATCGTTGGCCTCAGCCCCGCCCACCAGGGCCAGCCCCGAAGCCCGGGCCATCTCAACCACCGCGGTGTGGCGGTGAAGCCGCCACGGTGCTTCCACCGGGTCGCCCAGGGGACCGGTCACGGTGGTGGTGCGATTGGCCCCTCCCAGCACCTCCAGCGTGCCCTCCCCGCCGTCGGCCATGGGTACGGCGTCGGCCGTGGCCCCGGCCCGCTCGGCGGCGAGGGCTATGGCGTCGGCAATTTGAACGGCTGTGGCCGTGCCCCGGAACTTGTCGGGCGCAGCAACGATATGCATGCGGCTTCCGCCATTCAGCAGTCGGCTGCCGAAACCGCGGTTGGCAATCTGGTCAGAGCCATCTGGCTGTCAGCCAGGACGCTGAGCCAGGCTGTCGGGTCCGATCAGAATCAGGACGTAGGCGTTGCCCAGTGTCTCCAGGGTGATACCGCCGGGAGGAGGATCGGACATCGGGAAGAACGGCCCCGCACCCACACCTAGCTGGTTGGCAATGCACCGGGCGTCAACTTCATAGCCTGCCCGGTAGTAGAAGGCCGAGCTGGTCTGGGGACTGGCATTCACCGGCTGAAGCGTTACGTAGTTCGCGGCGTTCAACTCGCCGGAGAGCCGACCGGCTGCCCCGGAGACATCGGTGCCGTTGGCCACCAGCACGCCGATGGTGGACGGATCACGGCACTCAAGCTCTTCCTCCGGGTCGGGGGCGGGCGGCTGGGTTACCTCGGGGGCAGGGGCGGCCGGCTGAGTCTCGTCAGGTGCGGGGGCAGGAGTCTCGGCTTCGTCGCCGCCGTCTGACGGCGTCTCGACCGGGTCGGGGATGTCCTCGGGGGCCATCGTGGCCTCAGCCGTGGGCTGGGTGGCGACCGGCGCGGAATCGTCGCCGTCGTCGAGGCCGCGGGCCAGCACGAAAGCTCCGGCTGCGATCAAGGCGAGAACTAGCACCACCCCTTTGATGGCCATCTGGTTGTTGGGTGCTCGGTTCGACTCCATAGTGCCTGTGGCTCCGGACTGTTATCGAGACGGCTGCCGGCCGACCGAAGTCTGACCGAATTTGGATCGTCTGCGGCGATCGCGAATCCGCCGCAGACGCCGTACAACCATCGGGTCGTACTCCATGGCATCCGTCTCTTCCAATAGTTCGTTCAGCAGCTGATAATACCGGGTAGTAGAAAGCTCAAAGCGCGCCCGGATAGCGGCCTCTTTCGACCCGGTCTCCTGCCACCAGGTTCGCTCAAAGTCCAAGATCGCCCGATCCCGTTTTGTAAGGGCCATTCCAACAAGCGTTGCCCACCACTAGGCGCTATTCAAGCACCCTCCCCAAACCGCACCCTTTATGCTCTTTCTAAACAAAGGCCCGAGTAGCTCAGTCGGCAGAGCAGCTGTCTTGTAAACAGCAGGTCGCAGGTTCGATTCCTGTCTCGGGCTCTGATGTGATGTCGCGGGACATCGGAACATTGTGAACCTGCGCGGGCGGGTGTTTTTCATGTTTTGTTTCGGGGTTGGTAGTCGGTGTTTGGGTTGAGGGTGAGGTGGCGGAGGAGTTCTCCGGTTTGGGTGTTGATGACGCG
>JAJDTA010000075.1 GCA_022827405.1 Acidimicrobiia bacterium | reverse complement strand
GCCGAGTTGCTCAACACCTGGAATGACGGCATCTTCCGTCTTGACATCGAGCGGATGTCGGCCGCCACTCGCAACAGCATTCCGCTCGTGGTGGTTCCAGGCGCAATCGAGTGCTTCAACTTTGCGGCGCCCGAGACCATTCCCGAGAAATACAACACTGATGAGCGCAACATCATTCTTCACAACCCCAACATCACATCGCTCCTCGCGACCCCCGATGAGATGACTCGGCTCGGCGAATATCTGGCCGACCACGTGAACCGGAGCATTGGGCCCAAAGCAGTTGCCCTGCCCCTCCAGGGCCTCGACAACTACTTCAAGGAGGGCAGCCAATGGCACGGGGTGGACACCACGCCGCTGTTCGACGCCATTCGCTCAAACCTCGATCCGGCCATTGAGCTTGTCGAGATGGACAATCTCATCAACGACGAGCCCTTTGCCGACGCGGTCTTCGGTTTGTTCATGGAGCGTTGGAAGCAGGCGCAGTCATAGTGAGCGCTGGCCCAGTGAGCGCTGGCCATAGCGGGACAGAGCAACCCTTATGACCGCTGAGGGCGGGCGCAAAGTGCGGGCGATTCTCCTGCGGCACGGCCAAGTCGCCCACCACCGCAGCGATGTGGGCCTCACCGATCTCGGGGTTGCCCAGTCCGAGGCCGCCGGTCGCTGGTTCGCAGAACAGGGCGTCGAGATCGAGTGCCTGCTCAGCGGCGAAACGGCACGGACCCTCGACACGGCAGCCGCGTTCGCAGCCGGCTATCGCGGCGTGGACGGTTCTCCCGAGCTGCCTGAGCCCGCGGTGAGTTTCGCCCTGCGAAACCCCGACCTCTACCTCGGTGGGCACCGGGTCAACATCGCAGAGGGCGCTGAGGCGATCGCAGCACAGGCACCTGGCATCAGCCCCGAGGACGTGGTGAGCTCTCCGTTCTTCGGCAAACTGATCAGCGCCGAGGAGCGGGTGGGCTACTGGTTGGGGCATCCCAACCCGCCCGGAGAGGACGCCCACGCTGTCGCTCGGCGAATCGTGTCGTTCGTCCGAAGTCTGGGCGATAGCGCCGGTCGAGCGGGGGCAACCATTGTGGCCATCACCCACTAGCCAGTGCTCAGGGCCGTCCGGCTTGGATTCGAGAACGTGTACACGCGAGAGCCTCCGTTCCTCCACGGCTTCTCGCTCATCGCCGGCCAAACCGGGGACATCTCGTTCTCACTGTTTCAAACGGACACAGGAGACATCCCGGCCACGTCAAAGCCGGGGCCCGGATTCGAGGAGGGCTGATGCGATCCGCGATCATCACCTGCGCTCCGACGGGCGCCATCCATACCCCGTCGATGTCGCCTTACCTGCCCATCACGCCGGGCGAGATAGCCACCGCCGCCATCGGCGCCGCACAAGCCGGCGCCGCGGTGGTGCACCTCCACGTGCGCGATCCCGAGGATGGTCATCCGGTCCAGGATGTCGGCCTGTTCCGGGAGCTGCTCGATCACATTCGAGCGGAGAGCGAGGTGGTCATCAACGTCACCACCGGGGGCAGCCCCCACATGACGGTTGACGAGCGCATTCGCCCCGCATTGGAGCTCGCCCCCGAACTCGCCTCGCTCAACATGGGCACCATGAACTTCGGCCTATACCCCATGCTGGAGCGCTTCCCCGATTTTCGCTATGACTGGGAACGCACCCATCTAGGCAACAAGGCCCTGATCTTCCGGAATTCCTTCGAGGACATTGAGCGCATTCTCAAGTCCTGCGGAGATCAGGGCACTCGGTTCGAATTCGAGTGCTACGACACCGCCCATCTCTACAATTTGGCCCACTTCGTCGACCGGGGCCTGGTGGAGCCGCCGCTCTTCGTGCAATCCGTGTTCGGCATCCTCGGGGGGATGGGGGCTGATGTCGACGATGTGATACACCAACGCCGCACGGCCGAGCGCCTCTTTGGCGACGACTTCGAGTGGTCGGTTCTCGGCGCCGGTGCGGCGCAGATCCGCGTTGCTGCGCTTTCCCTCGCCCTTGGGGACAACGCTCGCGTCGGTCTCGAGGACTCATTGTGGGATGGCCCGGGTCGCTTGGCCGAGGCGAACCGCGACCAGGTCGAACGGGTTCGAGTCCTGGCCGAAGCCGTCCATCGCAGCGTCGCTACTCCGGAGGAAGCCCGTGGGCGACTTCGGCTTCGCGGTGTAGCATGACCCGCACTTATCGATTATCGAACGTTTACCCAGGAATCGGTCTCCTATGGTTCTAGACAGTTCCGTCCTCGGAACCGAGCCACTTTCAGCCGCTACCAAGCGTCTCCTGCTCGACCGGATTGTCAAGGGCGAGCTTGTGCCGGGCGAGGGCCCATCAGCTCAGCGTGCGAAAGATGTTCTTTCAAGCCGATCACAGCGAGCCGGCGGACTGCAACGCAGCTTCAGATGACTAGCGAGACGATTGCGCCACCCGGCGGGCGCGAGGGCTGGTCCAAGTTCGGGCGTGCGCCGGCGTGGGCCATCAGCCTCGCCGTTGTCGTTGTCGTTGTGGTGCTCGCGGCTTTGTTCGATTTCTGGGCCACAACTTTCGTGGTCGGCGCCACCGAGAACGCCCCGCTGGTGCTCGCCGCTTTCGGCTTTGCCCTGTTGTATCGCCTCACCGGCCTCCTGAACGTCGCCTACGCCGAGACCATCACGCTGGGCGCGTACTTCGCGGTTTGGATGAACAACTCGTGGGGGCTGGGTTTCTACGTGGTGCTTCTCCCCGCTGGCCTGCTCGCCGGTGTGCTCAGTGTGGTCACCTACCTCGCAATTTTCCGCTATGCCAAGGGACGGCGGGTGGGCAACCTCGAGATGATCGTCATCTCATTCGGGTTGTCGATCTTCCTGCAACACGCGTTGCAGTTCGTATTCGGCTATCGCAGACGCGCCTTCGATATCCCGCCTCCCACCACGATTGAAGTGTTCGGTGTCGGGGTCTCCTTGTTCCGATTGCTGGCACTGGCCAGCGTCGCCGCTCTGACCACCATCGTGTACCAGTTCATCCAGCGCACCAGCTATGGGCTTCAGATCCGAGCGCTGGCCAGCAACGAGGGTTTGGCGCAGGCGAGCGGAGTTCGGCCACTCCGCGTGACCATCTTGATCTGGTTCGTCGCCGGGGTGTGTGGTGGTCTGGCCGGCGTGTTCTACGGGGCGGGCGCCTCGGTGGAGTCTTCCCTCGGCATCGACGAATTCCTCTTGATCTTGCTGGTGGTGCTGGTGGGTGGAATCTGGGGCCTGCTCGGCGTCGTGGTGGTCGGCATGGCCACTGGAGTCGCGCTGACCGGGATCACGCTGGAATACGGCAACAGCCTGTACGCGGAGCTCGTCCTCGTTGTCGCCTTTC
>JAJDTA010000148.1 GCA_022827405.1 Acidimicrobiia bacterium | reverse complement strand
ACAAGAAGGGCAACGAAAATGGCTGATCTGGTCAACTACGAGGGCAAGCGGGTGCTGGTGGTGGGCGGCGCCACCGGAATGGGAGCAGCAGCGGCCCAGAAGGCAGCCGCACTGGGTGGACACACCATTGTGCTGGACATCGCCGACGTGACCTATGAGTGCGGGAAGTACATCAACGTCAACCTGGGCGACCGAGCCAGTGTGGACGGGGCTGTCGAGGCAATCGAAGGGCCCGTGCACACCGTGCTGGCCTGCGCGGGAGTGGCCGACGGCACCGGCAATCTCATGCTGATCAACTTCACCTCCCAGCGCCATCTCATCGAAGCGCTGATCAAGGGCGGCAAGCTGGGCCGGGGCGGCTCGGTGAGCTTCATCTCCTCGGCGGCCGGGCTGGGGTGGATGAGCAACCTGGAGCAGGTGCAGGACTTCCTGTCCACCCCCGACTGGGACACCGCTGCGGCGTGGATCGACGAGAACGAGGGCACCGACAGCTACATGTTCTCCAAGCAGGCCATCAACGGGTATGTGGCCGCCCAGGCGTTCCCCTTCCTGCAAAGGGGCATCCGCATCAACTCCATCATGCCCGGACCCACCGACACCCCCTTGGCCCGGGCCAACGCCGATCTATGGCTCGGATTCGGGGCCAGCTATCGGGAGGCCGCCGATGTGCCCACCCTGGTTCCCGAGCAGATGGGCGACACTCTCCTGTTCTTGAGCAGTGACGCGGCCAGCGGCATCAACGGGATCAACCTGCTGGTGGACCAGGGCCACACCAACGCCTCTCTGGTGGACGCCTGGGACGACCCGTTCGTGAAGGTCATGGCCGGCATGATGGACTTCGACCCGGCCATGTTCGGGATGGACGAGTGAGCCAACGCGCCCCATGAGCGGCCAACTGCCTGACATCTTGGAGCTCACCGAAGTCGGGGAGCGTCGCTATCACGTGTTCCAGCCGTCGGAGTCGGCTGAGGGGCGCGATGTGGTGTTCAGCGGCCAGCTCATGGCCCAGATGATGATGGCGTCGGATCGGGAGGCCGGCGGCAGCAAGGACATCCGCTCGGTACACGCCATCTTCGCCCGAGCCGGCACCTACACCCTGCCCATTGAGGTGGATGTGGATTCCATGCAGGCGGGGCGCACCTGGGCCAGCGATGCGGTGACCGCCACCCAGGGGGGCAAGCTGCTCAGCCGGGCGCTGATCCTGATGAGCACGGTGGACGACGACCTGATGCGCCACGAGCCGGCCATGCCCGATGTCCCCGGCCCCGACGGGCTGGACCCCGGTTTCGCCTTCATCTTCCCCGGCGCCGAGTGGCGGCCGGTGCCCGGTGAGCCGGAGATCGACGGTGTGCCGGTGGAGCGGGCCTGGCACCGCTACGAGGCGGGGGTGGAGTCGCAGGCGGCCAACCAGGGCATCGCCGGATGGGCCACCTGCGGCAACATCATCGGGTTGGCCATGCGCCCCCATCGAGACACCATCCGAATCGAGGACGCCCACCGCACCCTGTCCACCGGCGTGATTGCTCACACCCTCCACTTTCTGGATCATCTGGATGTGTCGCAGTGGCTGCTCATTCAGATGTCGGCCACCAAGGCGGCCAACGGCCGGGTCTACGGCCAGGGCGAGGTGTTCACCGCCGAAGGCCAGTTAGTGGCCACCTTCCAGCAAGACTCCATGGCCAAAGCCGCCCCCGCCCCCATGGACCCCTCCCGCTCGATGTAGCAGCGCTCTCTCAGCGTTCACTCCGTGGTGTCGTCGAGGATCATCAGGGTTTTGAGATCGCTGTGGAAGTCGAGGGCGTAGTCGCCTCCTTCCCGGCCTATGCCAGAAATGCCGCAGCCGCCGAACGGGGCGGTGAGGTCGCGCACCAAGAAGGTGTTGATCCACACCAAGCCGGCCCGCACGGCTGCGCCTACTCGCTCGGCTCGGGCCTGTGACGCTGTCCAGATCTGAGCGGAGAGGCCATAGTCGGTGCTGTTGGCCAGGGCGATGGCCTCATCCTCGTCGGCGAAGGTCTGGAGAGTGAGCACCGGGCCGAAGATCTCCTGCTGCACCACCTCGCTCTGGTTGGATGCCGGTTCGATGAGCGTCGGCTCGTAGTGGAGGCTGCCTTCAATCGGTTGGCCGCCCCGCACGATGATGTCGCCCGCTGCTCGGGCCCGCTCCACGAATCCGTGGACCCGGTCGCGGTGATCGGGGTGGGCCAACGGGGCAATGTCGGTGGCCGGGTCCCGGGGGTCGCCCAGAACCAGCGCGTCGGCGTGGTGGTGGAAACGCTCCAGGAAGTGGTTTCGGATCTCGGCGGCCACGAGGAGGCGAGTGCCGGCCAGGCAAACCTGTCCGGAATCATCGAACTGCCAGGCAGCCCGGTGGGCGGCGGCGTCGAGGTCGGCGTCGGCGAACACCAGGAACGGGCCTTTGCCGCCCAGTTCGGCGGTGAACGGGACGATGTTGGCCGCCGCCGCTCGTCCGATGTGGCGGGCGGTCTCGGGCGATCCGGTGAACGTGATGCGCCGCACCCGGGGGTCGCCTACCAGCGCGGCGCCCACCTCTTCGCCGATGCCCTGCACCAGGTTGTAGGCACCGGGTGGGAAACCGGCTTCCAGGGTGAGCTCAGCCAGCAGCGCGGCCGACAGCGGCGACCACTCAGCCGGTTTGTGGATGACGCTGTTTCCCGCGGCCAATGCGGGGGCCAGCTTCCAAGTGCTGAGCATGAAGGGCGCATTCCAAGGGGTGATAACCACCGCGGGACCGGCGGGCATGCGCTGCACCTGGTTCCTCATGCTCTTGGCATCCCAGGTGCGGTTCTCGTGCTCGGTGATCAGGTCGGCATAGGTGCGGAAGTTGAGCGCCCCCCGGGCCACCAGCCGCTGCTTCATCGACTCATATAGAAAACCCATGTCCAGGGTCTCCACCAGGGCAATGTCGTCGTTGTGGGCCTCAATCAGGTCGGCTAGACGATGCAGCACGTCGGCCCGCTCTTTGACGCTGAAGGCACCCCACGCCTGGAAACCTGCGACGGCGGCGTCCACCGCGGCGGCGGCGGTTGCCTCATCGCCTCGGGCGATATCGGCCAGGTGCTCCCAGCCCATCGGCGACAGAGTCTCGAACCGCTGAGGTGAGGAGACCCACGAGCCCCCGATCAGATGGTCGGTCGGTACCGAGACGCCGCCGACATCCTGGCGGGTCACGGAGTCATTCCTCCTCGACGGTGGACTCGTAGTGCTGGGCACCGGGACCTAGGGGGGCGCGGATGCCCCGGAACTCCCAATCCCCACCCTTGGCGGTGGACTGCACTTCCTCGGAGTCGGACGGTTGTGCGCCCACATCGTTTCGAATGGGAGTGGGGCCGGACACGATGGTGTTGGTCAATGCCCCCAAGCCCTCGACCTCCACCGTGACCACGTCGCCGGGCACCACCGGCCGGGAGTAGGCGGGAGTTCCCGACAGCAGGATGTCGCCGGGCACCAGCGTGATGGTGCGGGCGATGTCGGCCACGATGTAGTGCATGTCCCATTCCATCTCGTCGGTGGTGGCGTCTTGCTTCACCTCGCCGTTCACGATGGTCCGGATGCGCTTGCCTCGGAAATCCCACCCGGTGACCAGGCCGGGGCCCACTGGGCACAAGGTGTCGCTGCCCTTCACCCGGAGCATCGATCCGGCATCGGTGTCCCGGAAATCGTGGAGGCCGTAGTCGTTGGCCACGCTGTAACCGGCGATGTAGTCCCCCGCCTCGGCGGGCGACACGTTGCGGCAGGTCTTTCCGATCACAATGGCGATCTCGCCCTCGTAGTTAAGCCACTGGCACCCCTCGGGGCGCACCACGTCGCTCTTGTGCCCGGTAAGCGCGGTGGTCGGCTTGTGAAAGTAGGTGGGCGCCGGCGGCAGCTTGGTCATGAACTCCTCGACCCGGCTTCGGTAGTTCAGATGGATGCAGATGATCTTGGTGGGCGAAACCGGTGCCAAGTGCACGGCATCGTCGATGGCCACCGACCGTCCATCACTCGCGACAAGCGAGTTGCCAGTGCGTTCAACCTGGCACGGGTAGCCGTCGAGGAGGATGCGGCGGTATTCGGGCATGTCTGGCAATCTACCTAGCGAACCCATGGCGACAGACTCCACTGCCCGCGAACGCCTTCTCGAGGCCGAGGTCGACATCCAGGCTCGGTTGGGCGACCAGCCTCTCGACTTCGACTCGATGCAGGCCATCTCCAACATTTATCGGGCCGCGGCGGCGGTGCGGCGCCGGGCGGAGCGGGAGGTGCTGGCCGAAGCCGGACTGTCTTGGGGCGGCTTCACCATCTTGTGGGTGCTGTGGGTGTGGGGCGAGATGGAGGCGGCTCAACTGGCCTCCGAGTGCGACTTGGCCAAAGGCACGCTGACCGGGATGGTGACCACACTGGAGAAGCAGGGCCGGGTGGAGCGCACCCGGATGCAGTCGGACCGCCGCCGAGTCACCGTGGCCCTCACCTCCGCCGGGCTCAAGACCATCGAGCAACTCTTCCCCCAATTCAACGAGTTCGAAGCCAAAATGAGCGGAGGCCTCAGCGTCGCCGAAAAGCACGACCTGGCCCGCCTCCTGCGAGCAGTCACCACCAACGCCTCTGAGTAGGCCATCGGCAACGCGCCGACTGGGTCTGTCGCATATGACGCCGAGGAAGGTCCAAGATGTTGGCACTGCGCTCAGTGCCGTCACTGCTACTTTGGCCACGACCGAAGGCTCCGAGACGCTTGCATAACGGGAGGGAAGCCATGACGAAAAGCGCTGAGGACGCACTGCGTCAGAAGCTATCGGATGGGAGCGCCAAGAGGGCACGCTCACCGTTTCCCCAGCCTGTGGACCCCAAGGCCTTTGGACGCCGTGTCGCAACAGAGCTCTTCGACGAGTACGTGAAGGAAAGCCAAGAGAGGGCCAAGCGCAAGAAGCGCTGATCGGAATTGTCTCGCTGCTAGATCCAGAAAGCAGAACTGCCCACCTCTGATGAGGGGGCAGTTCTCGTTCCTAGCGGTCACCCGCTAGAACAGCTCTAGCTATCAACCATACGGCGGGACTGCGCTGGCTTGCTATCAATATTCGATTCGGCTCTCTTGGATTCACCATTCAAGCTTCGAAGCCTCTGTGAACGTGGCGACGCGCTCATTCTTTTTCTTTGAGAAGGTGAGTTCGCCTCTGCTGTTGCGGTCTGTCCAGTAGTGGCCCTCTAGTTGCCTAGCCACACTGTCGATGTCGAGTGCAACTGCACCTCGATGAGCGGTGCTTCGATTGTCTACGCGAATTTGAGGTTGGTTCCGGTAAAGGTATTCGAGAGCAACGCCTACTCCATTCTCGGCCAGCTCAGCTGCGGATGATTCGGATTTCGATTCGTCTGTCAGAAGTGAGGCCCTGATGGTTGATGCCGTCTGGTCTATTAGGAGATAGCAGTCCTTAGGAGGAGGTGGTTTGTCAGTCTCAGGGTCAACCCAGTGAGTCGAGAGAGTGCCCTTCCAGATGCCCCGGAGATTGGGACGTCGCCTTCGACCGATCGGGAGGACTGCCCACAACCATTTCTCATAGATGGCTTCAAATCCGACGGCAACAAATATGGTCAGAGACACGAACCGGACCCAGTCGGCCGATACGTCTTCGCCACCGAGCCAAAGCAAGGCAGTAAAGGTGGCGATGGTTGCACCTGCGACGATTCGGTATCGATTCATTGGTACATGTCTAATTCGACGTGACGGTGCTCATCGCCTGGAAGACAAAGGACTGCGCGTCCTGGAGCGACCAGGGCTGTGTAGAGGCAAACAGGTACTTGAGTTGGTTCACTTCGACCCACTCACCGCGTCCCGTCGTTGAAGAGAGCTCCCTAGAGAGCCAATGCAGGACATTGAGGGCATTCAGGTAGTTGCTAGTTGAGTTGAACTCCCTGTCTGGAACGTTGAAGACCAGGCATTCGACAAGCCATGACGGGGTTTCTGGGAAGCCGGATTCCACCATGAGGTTTTCAAGGGCCTTCAGCCCTCGGACAACGCGTTTGTACCGTCGGGAGGTCCTTGAGTTCTTAGCAACACCATTCTCGTAGTCCTGCTGGGGCCAGTTGACGATTTTTGGTCCGCGGTCAGGTCTGATCTCGATTCCATGGTGCCAGGCAGTTGCGGAGTCGTACCGACGGTGCGTTGCACATGGAACGACATCGGCTGGGAGCGTCGTCGATTTCTCTGAAACGGTGATGCACTTGTTGTGTCTCTCGACCATGCTAGATCCGAAGGCGTGAATGAGAGCATCAACGCAGTCGTCTTTGAATGTCACCAAGGCCTGCGAGAATTCGGGCGGTGCTGCTACCAGCCCGAGGTCAGCGTCTGTGAGGTCTCGTGCTCTGAACACTTTGTTCACAATGAAGCTGTGGTCGGTTGCTGACGCTCCTAGTAGTTCGACCGCCAGATCGACGTCAGAGTCCCTCCGGACGTTGGTCCCTGATCGATAGGAACCCTTGACGTAGACACGGAAGTTGTGGCGGGCCACAGCTGGCCAGGCCTGGAGTGCATTGCTGATCTGCTTTTCTGTCCGGTCGCGTTCGTCGGCCTCGGTCTGACTTGGCGGCGCAGCCCACGTGTTGAAGAAGCCATGCCAATCAGTTGTCATCTCTTTTCTTCCGGTAGTTGTGGAGGACCAGTCGAACGCCTACCATCCGAGTTGCTAAACACGAGCAGGCGACCGCTGGTCTCCTAGTTCTGAGAGGGGTCGACCTTCGGGTCGGCCCCTCTGTTTTGTCCCAATGAGGGCGTTTCTGTAATTACAGCATGATAACTACAGCAATATCAACCCTCTAATAGATATTTTAGCAAGATCTCCTGGCTTTTTCCGCAAGTTTACTGCAATAATGGGCTTCACATGGACGAATTCCCAACATTCAAGCCCTCTGCCCTGGTTGCATTCAAGGCCGAAAACGTGCGATCTTTCCGGGACCGCGTGGAGTTCTCCTTGATGGCGACGGGTCTGGCTGAGGAACGGTTCGTGCGGCCTGTGGAGTGGCGGGAGGGAGGCTCCCCCATCGGGGTGTTGGCCGTTGCGGGGGTCTTCGGTGCGAATGGCTCGGGGAAGAGCAACCTGCTCAAAGTGATGGATGACATGCGTTCGCACGTCCTCCACTCGTTTCGCCAGGGTGATCTAGAAGGACGAATTCCACGACGACCGTTTGTTCTCGATCAAGAGGCTCGGAACCGGCCGTCACGGTTTGAGATCGATCTCATTCTGGAAGGCGTTCGTCACGAGTACGGCTTTGTCATTGACGATGAACAGGTAGTCGAAGAATGGGCCTACCACTATCCCAAGGGACGTGCAGCGCTGATTTTTCGGCGCATAGGCGATGAGGTAGAGGCCGGGTCGATCGAGCGGCAAAAGACCCGGGCAGTCCAAGAGTTAATTCGTTCTAACGCTTTGTTCTTGTCAACGGCGGCCTCGGCCAAGCATGGAGCGCTCCTGCCCTTGTACCAGTGGTTCAGCCGGAACCTGATTTTGGCAGAGGCTGACTCACGACCTTGGCGGCAAGCGCTTACTACGCAGATGCTCAGTGAAGATCACCACCGGAATCGTGTTCTAGCTCTGCTCCAAGCCGCAGACCTCGGAGTCACTTCGGCACAAAAGCGCGAGCCGGACCCGATCATTCAGGAGCGGTTTCGTCGCGCCGTGCGGATCCTGCAGGGGATTGAAGAGGAGCCCGAGAGTGACGAGGGGCCGACCTATGAGGAGCTTGGGGTCGAGCTTGTCCACCGAGGCACAGGAGGCGAAGAGGTCCTGCTTCAGGCTGAGGACGAGTCACTTGGGACTCGCGTCTGGTTCGGTCTAATTGGCCCAGTAGTGCAAGCCCTTGAGTCAGGCTCTGTGTTCCTTGCTGACGAACTCGACGCAAGCCTTCACCCAGCGCTGGTAACAGAGCTTGTTCGACTTTTTCAGGATTCGGAGACGAATCCCCGGCGCGCTCAGCTTGTGTTCAACTCGCATGATCCGACGCTGCTGGGCGACAGCGTGGGTGTGAGGCTTCTCGGTCGCGACCAGATTTGGTTCACCGAGAAAAGTAACGATGGGAGCACACGCCTCTACCCCCTTGTCGATCTTGATCCGCGCAAGCAGGAGGCGATCGGTAAGCGGTATCTCGACGGGAGGTATGGAGCGACCCCGATTCTCTCTCACCAGGAATTTGCGGCCGCTGTCGCATCCGAAGCAGTGGGAGTCCATTGACAGCCCGTCCAACCGGGGCACCCCGCCGGCCCAGGAACGACCGAGCAAGGCGGGAGATTCTCATCTTCGCAGAGGGAGAAAAGACCGAAGGCAGCTACTTGTTGCCTTGGCGACGGGAGTTCCGGGACCGAGTGTTGATTTCCGTTGACCCGTTCCATGGAGTCCCGCTGTCACTCGTCAACAAGGCGGTCGAAACAAAGAAGGCTGAGCTGCTTGAGCAGAAGAGGCGTCGGGGTCGGGCCCACGATGAGATTTGGTGCATGTTTGATATCGATGCACATCCGAACGTGAGAGAGGCCATCCAGAAGGCGGAAGACAACGGCATCCATCTGGCCATCTCAAATCCCTGCATCGAGCTGTGGTTCATCCTTCACTTCGAGGATCAGACTGCCTACATCAGCCGACACAAGGCTCAGTCAAGGTCGGCCGAACTTTTGGAAAGCGGAAAGAACCTGTCCCGCCGCGCGATGGACCTCCTCTTTGACCATTTCGAAAACGCGCGCCAGCGAGCCCGCGAACTGGACATCAAGCACGCAAGAGACGGATCACCCCCGGGATCGAATCCAAGTTCAGGCGTTTGGGAACTCATCGAATCGTTCAGGCAGTAGAACGACGGCTACCAATGGAGTCACTACAAGGCTCTACCGAGTTCGCAGGTCAAGCTGCCTGGGCCCGTTGGAGGGACTCAGCTAGTTGTCGAAGAGTGCGGGGTGGGTCTTCCTCCCCGAGAACCCAGTAGTCCCATCCGTCGGAATTCTCATCTCCATCTGCTCGGGCGGCACGTTGTGGCGAGTCGTAGGTGCGCTCGTCTAACGCGATTAGGGCTTCGTCCGTGACCTCAGCGATTGTGTCGCGTTCAGGGTTCGCAGGAATCAGTAGGTCGCCGATCTGGAGTAGCCCGGCACCTACAAGATCATTGAGCGTTACACCTTCAACCCTCACCTCAACCGGTGCGGTCGGTGTGGCACCTTCGACCATCGGTTGGTAGGAGGGGTCTGATAGCCGGAGGAAGCCGTCACGGACCACCAGTGCCATGGCGTGGCGACGTTTGTCTAGGAATTCTTCGTAGGGCAGCGATTCCCAGTTTTCTGGGAGTGAGTGCCAGTACTGCTGTCGATTGAGCACCTCACCAGCCAGTCGTCTCGCTTGGACTATCTCCGGCCAGTAGGCATTAGGAGGCCTGTCTGCGATCAGGTTGTTGGTGGCCCAGTCTGTTGGAGCGATGTTGGCCACTTGGTTGATTCGCTTGATGTCTGTGATCTTGAGTTCATCTCGGAGGTGGGCCCTCGGGAAGATGTGATGGCCTTCTACGTCCTTGTTCGTGGCAGCAGAAGGATCCATCCAGTCTCGGACCTTCTCATCGAGTGCGAAGAGATCTGCGTCGAGAATATTGAGTGCCGCGAGATATGCCTGGTATGCAGGGCTAGCCGAGGTTGAAGAGGTGATGAAATCATCGGGAAGCCTGATTGACCAGAAATCTTCAGTCATGAATGTCCCGATGACGCGCTCGACTTCGTCGGTGAATGCACCTGGGTTGCCTGCACTTTGGTCAGCAAATCTAGCGAGGTCCTCTTCGATGCGGGTTTCTGGGGAATTCGTGTATCGACCAGTGGTCTGCGACATGAAGAACCACCTGGCCATCAGATCGCGTAGTGCCGTTCGGTCTACGTTGAACCTGGTCAGGCCGATGAGCCAAAGAGCATACGTGTAAAGAACGGTGTTATCTGACGTGATCATCTTCCTGGACCTAAAGCCAGCCCTCCCAAGGACACGTAGGAAGTCGTCCCAATTTGTTGGATTCAGCGCCTTCTCTTGAGCAGCCTTCAAGAGTTCGAGTTCGCGATCACGCTGTTGTGTGTTGATCTCCCCAGTTCGAGGATCACGCCCGCGCAGTGCGTTGTAGGCATTCCTTAGCCGACCGCGGTTCTGGCCTAGGGCTACGACCACTCGGAGTAACCTCCCTGGCTCTGGAGCGATGTAGTGGTTTTTTGGCGTCCAGGGGACCTGCTTACTCTCTCGCTCCGAGGCGGCATCGGGCGTGAGTCTTGAGTGGCGTGAGAACCGCTCCAACTCTTCACGCCCTTCGTCCCAGAAGACACTCAGCCAAGTCAAGATGAAGTCTGCTTGGGTGAGGTTGACGCCTTCGGAGTTGATCCGCACAAACACGTCGGCGACTGTGGAACGCTCGATCTCGGACTGAAGTTCAATCACCGTGAACGTGTAGTCCTTAAGGCCATGGAGGCGCGCGAAGACTTCTTCGAGTTTCTCTTCCACCTCTTCGTCAAGATCATGCGATTCGGCGTATCGCTTGATGAAGGCTTTTCGCGCTCTCAATGGACTCTCAAAGACATCTGCGATGTCTGGCACCCACTCTGGGCTTTTCTTGAGAGCCGCGCTCTGCACTTCAAATCGCTCGGCAAAGGGATTGAACGCAATTCGAATCGGTTCTCGACGGTACTCGTCATCAACGACCGGCTCACCAGTCATTACGGCGTACAGGCTGGTTAGACGTTGCTGACCATCAACGATCTTGGCCTTGGCAGCCTGGGTCTTTGGGTCGACACCGATCGCCTTAGCGTCATCATTGCCGGGGAGATTCCAGAACATCAGCTCGCCGACTGGATAGCCGCGGTAAATGGAGTCCACGAGGTCGCGAACTTTGACCTTTTCCCATACAAAGGGGCGCTGGATGTCAGGCAGCCGCAAGGCTCCGGACTCCACGGCTGCAACGAGATTCTGCACAGTCCACGGAACGGGCTTGAAGAGATCACTCATGGTCGGCGTCCTCGCTTCTTCTCGCCCAGGGTGGGCAGTGCGCTTGAAATTGCATCTGAACGGTAGCGCAACGATTCGTTATATATGAATGTGGCCCGATATCGAGTGCGGCTAACCGATTACGAAGGGGTCGCGGGTGGCGCCGGTTAGCTCTATCCAGACGGTTTTGGTTTGGAGGAAGCCGTCTAGGGCTTCGAGGCCGTTGTCCCGGCCGTAGCCTGATTGTTTGAAGCCGCCGAAGGGGGCCATGTAGCTCACGTTGCGGTAGGTGTTGATCCACACTGTGCCCACCCGGAGTGCTCTCGACACTCGGTGGGCTCGGCGGATGTCGTTGGTCCAGATGCCGGCGGCCAGTCCGTAGTCGCTGTCGTTGGCCAGCTTCACCACCTCGTCCTCGTCTTCGAAGTCGAGCACCGCCAGCACCGGGCCGAACACTTCCTCCCGGACGATGGTGGACTGGTTGGTCACGCCGGTGATCACGGTGGGGCGCACGAACCGGCCCCTGAGTTCGGGGTCGACCACGCCACCGGCGGCAATGGTTGCCCCCTCTGAGCGGGCCTGGTCGATCATGGCCAGAATCCGGTCGCGCTGGGCATCCGACGCCGACGGCCCCATTTCGGTGGCAGTATCGGCGGGATCGCCCAGCACCAGCTCGTTGGCCCGGGCTACCACCCGGCCCACCACCTCTTCGACGATGTCCCGGTGAATGTAGGCCCTCGAACCGGCGATGCAGGTCTGCCCGCTGGCGGCGAAGATTCCGGCCAAGAGCCCGTTGGTCACCGCCTCGGGATCGGCGTCGGAGAAGATGATCTGGGGCGACTTGCCGCCCAGCTCCAGAACCGTGGGGGTCAGGTTGTCGGCCGCGGCCCGGGCCACGTGCTTGGCGGTGGCCCCACCGCCGGTGAAGGTGATCTTGTCGATGTCGGGATGGGAGGTGATGGCCGCGCCCACCTCGGCCCCGCCGGTCACTACGTTGATGACGCCGGGAGGGAACCCGGCCTCAGCGGACCGCTCGGCCAGCATCAGCGCGGTGACCGGGGTCAAGTCGGATGGCTTGATGACCGCGGTGCACCCAGTGGCCAACAGCGGAGCCAGCTTCCAGGTCAGCAGCGCCAACGGCGAGTTCCACGGGATGATGGCCCCGACCACGCCGATGGGCTCGCGCTCGGTGTACACCAAGAAGTTGGGCGACGGGCTGGGAAGCTGCTCGCCGCCGATCTTGTCGGCCATCCCGGCGAAGAAGTCGTAGTAGCTCTGCAAGCCCTTGGCCTGCGCCGACGTCTCGCGGATGATCTTGCCGTTGTCCCGGGTCTCGACCTGGCCCAACAGCTCGGCATCTCGGGTCAGAAGCTCTCCGAGACGGCGCATCAACTGGGCCCGCTCGGTAGCGGCCATCGTGGTCCAGGGGCCGTCGGTGAAGGCCCGCCGAGCCGCCCGTACTGCGTCGTCCACTGCCGCCGGGTCGTCGGCCACCTCGGCCCAGGGCTCGCCGGTGAACGGGTTGGCCGTGGCCATGCGCCGTCCGTTGGGCGGGGGAGCGAACCCCCCGTCGATCCAGTTGTCGTAGATCTCCATCAAGACTTCCTTTCCACTATCGCGATGGCTTGGCCGGGGCAGCGGTCTACCACCACGGCAGCTCGGTCTCGAGGCAGTAGTCCATCGCTGACGACCGATGAGATGACTATGTCGTCATCGAGTTCGAACACTTCGGGTTCGAGCATCTCGCAGATGCCTCCGCCGATGCAGAGCTCCTGATCGACGGCCACCCGCACCATGTCGTCGCCGGCCATCAGTTGCTCCCCCCGGCTGGCCTCATGCCCACCGAGAGCACGCCGTGGACGAAATTCGACCGGGCTCGCACCGGCTCGCTGGTCTGCTCCAGACGGATCGACCGTTTGGCCATCTCCTCCAGCAGCACGGTGACCTCCAGCCGGGCCAGAAAGGCCCCCAGGCACAGGTGGGGACCGCCGCCGCCGAAGGCGAAATGATCGCTGTTGTCCCGGCCTGCGTCGAAGCGGCCTACATCGAACCTGTCTGGATCCTCGAACACCGCCTCGTCGCGGTTGGCCGAGGCGTACCACATCACGACCTTGTCGCCCTGGGCGATCGAGGTACCGGCCAGCTCGGTGTCGGTGGTGGTTGTGCGCCGCATATGCATCACCGGAGTGGCCCATCGCAGGATCTCCTCGGTGGCCGACTCGATCAGTGCCGGATCGTCAAGCACCCGCTGCCACTCCTCGGGGTTGGCGGCCAGCGCCAGCCCCCCGTGGCTGATGGCAGTGCGGGTGGTCTCGTTTCCGGCGAACACCAGCAGGTGGAACATGTTGCGGTACTCGCTTCTCGACATCCGCTCCTCATCAGATTCGGCCTGCACCAGGTGCGAGACCAAATCATCTCGGAGATCGTTTTGGCGCTGCTGCCGCATGCCCTCGCCGTACTCGAACAGCGCGTGGCTGGCCGGGCTGTTGAACGGCAGCAAGCGCAACTCGGTAGTGTTCCCGAACGCATCGGGGGGGATCGACTGGGCGTCGCCGGTGCCCTCCACCAGGTAGTTGGACAGCTCCACCAGGTAGTCGGCGTCGTCGGTGGGAACACCCAGCATGGTCAAGATCACCTGGATGGGCAGCGGCGCGGCCACCATGTCCACCCAGTCGCCGCCACCCTGGGCAACGAATTCGTCGAGCAACTCGCCGGTGATGGCTCGCACCGTCTCCTCCCACCGGCGGATGTTCTTGGGAGTGAAGGCGCCGGCCGCCAGGCGACGGAGCCGGGTGTGGTCGGGGGCGTCGGTGTCGATCAGCGACCGCCGAGCCTCCAGCGCGTCGGCTTCCAGGTCCCACAAGTTGGTGTGGCCGATGGCCGAGGAGAACAGCTCGGGGTTCCGGGACACATAACGCACCTCGGCGTGGCGGGTGACGGCCCAAAACCCACTGTCCTCGTAGGGATGCCAGGCCAGGCCGGGGGTGGCGCGGATCTGGGCGAAGCGATCATGGGGGATCCCTTCGAGATAGAGGCTGGGATCGGTGACGTTCGGCGTGTCGACTACAGCGGAAGGAGCCATGTCAGCAGTGCTCCGCATATCGGGCTCGCTCCCAGTTGTTCACCTCGTCGGGATGGGGAGAGTTCTCCGGGGCCATCGCCAGCTCGTGGTCGGCCAGGGTCAAAAAGCCCTCCGAGAAGACCTTCCCCAGCATCTCGGCCAGCGGGCTGTCTCGATAGGCGGCGATCGCCCCGGCCAGATCGGCGGGCAGCGGCCGCGAGTCGCCGGGGTCGGCGTACATGTCGCCCTCGCTCATGGGCGGCAGGGGCATCGCCCGCTCGATCCCGTCGAGGCCGGCGGCCAAAATGGCGGCGATCATCAGGTAGGGGTTGGCGTCGGCCCCCGCTGAGCGGAACTCCACCCGGTTGGCCTGCGAATTGGGTTCGCAGATGCATCGGGACAGCACCGAGCGGTTGTCGAGACCCCAGTGCACGTGGGTGGGCACGAACGTGTAGGGGCGGATGCGCTTGGGGCCGTTGATGGTTGGCGCTCCCAGCAGTGTCATGGCCTCGGCGTGCTCGAAGAGCCCGGCGATCCAGTGCCCCATGAGCTGGTTGGGCAGGCCGTTTGAGTCGGCGAAGGCATTGGCTCCGCCCTCAGACAGGCTGGTGTGGATGTGCATGCCCGATCCCGACGGCTCGGTCCACAGCTTGGGCATGAAGGTGGCCCGCATGCCGTGTTGGACGGCCACCTGCTTGACGATGCTCTTGAGCAAAACGGTGTTGTCGGCGCAGGTCATGGCGTCGGCGTGGCCGATGTTGATCTCCATCTGGCCCGGGCCGTATTCGGGGTTGGACGACTCCAACTCCAGGCTGGCCCCTAGCAAGCCGTGGCGCATGTCCCGCACGCAGTCCTCCAGCTCCAGGGCGTCAGTTAGCGAGGAGTACTGGATGTGGTTCTGCACCGGCGTCCAATCGGGGGCACAGATGTAGAACTCCAGTTCGGTGGCCACCACCGGATCCAACCCAGCTTGGCGGCACCGTTCGATCTGGTCGGCCAGCACGTTGCGGGGGGCGGCGGGATGGGGCTCACCGTGGGGATCGAAGGTGTCGGCGAACACCAGGGCATAACCCGGACGATGGGAGAAGATGCGCCCGGTGGAGACGTCGGGGACGAGGTGGCAGTCGAGAAAGCCCGACTCCATGTTGATGTAGGGGTGGTCGGGCAGGTCGTTCTGCATGTCGAACGCGAAAATGGCATCGGCAATGTTGAGGCCGCCGTCGATGGTGGTCGAGAAGAACCGATCCACCGGTATCCGCTTGCCCCGGATATGGCCCAGGGTGTCGGGTGTGGCCACCTCGACGGTGTGGACTTCCGCCTGTTCACAGGCAGTGCGGAAGTCGTCGATGCTGGAGGGCTCAGCCATGATTCGAATACCTCGCTGACGGGCTAGTTGGCAT
>JAJDTA010000118.1 GCA_022827405.1 Acidimicrobiia bacterium | reverse complement strand
GCGGCTGTCGCTGGACTTCTTCACCAGGGAGAAGGCGGGGGTGCTGATGACCCGCATGACCAGCGACATCGAGGCCCTGACCGTGCTGTTCCAAGAGGGTTTGGTGAACTTCGCCGTACAGGGACTGGTGCTCATCGTGATCACCGGCGTGCTGTTCTATCTGAACCCGCTGCTGGCGCTGCTGACCTTGGTGATCGTGGTGCCCGGAACATTCCTGCTCAGCATCTGGTTCCGCAAAGTGTCCGACCGGTACTACGGGCTGGTCCGAGACCGCATTGCCGAGGTGCTGGCCGACCTCCAAGAGGGCTTGGCCGGCATCCGGGTGATCACCGCCCACAACCGCCGACGCCACAACATGGTCCACCACACCAACGTGGTCGGGCGGCATAAGGACGCCAATTTGGCCGGGGTGCGGGCAGCGTCCATCTACGCCCCCACCACCGAGGCCATCATGATCATCGGTCAGGCCATCTTGCTGGTGATCGGGGGAACCATGGTGGTCAATGGCAGCCTCACCGCCGGGGAGCTGACCGCCTTCGTGCTCTACCTGACGTTCTTCTTCGCCCCCATCCAGCAGCTCGTGCAGCTCTACAACGGCTACCAGCAGGGGCAGGCCTCGGCCAAGAAGCTGCGCGAGGTGCTGGAAAACGAGCCCTCGGTGCCCGAAGCCGCTGATGCGGTGGATCTGCCCACCATCGAAGGGGAGATCACCCTCGACCGGGTGAGCTTCGGCTACGACGACGACACCCCGGTGCTGCACGACGTGAGCTTGCGGCTGGCTCCGGGCGAGAGCCTGGCCGTGGTGGGGCCCACCGGTGCGGGCAAGTCCACGGTGGCCAAGCTGATCGTGAGGTTCTACGACCCCCAGCACGGGACGGTGCGCATCGACGGCTGTGATCTGCGGACGGTGACGCTGGCTTCGCTCCGCCGCCAGTTGGGGGTGGTCCCCCAGGAGCCGTTCTTGTTCTATGGCTCCATTAGGGACAACGTGGCCTTCGCCCGGCCCGATGCCTCGATGGCCGAGGTGCTGGAAGCCTGCCGGGTGGTGGGACTGACCGAGCTGTTGGAGCGATTGCCCGACGACGTCAACTCCCAGGTGCACGAGCGGGGGGCGTCGCTGTCGGCCGGCGAGCGGCAGCTTTTGGCGCTGGCCCGGGCGTTTCTGGCCCGCCCCCGGGTGCTGGTGCTCGACGAGGCCACGTCGAACTTGGATCTGCGGTCGGAGTCGAAGATCGAGGCTGCGCTCGATGTGGTACTGGAGGGGCGGACGGCCATCATCATCGCCCACCGGCTGGCCACCGCCATGCGGGCCGACCGGATCGCGGTGGTGGAAGACGGCCGGATCACCGAGATCGGCACCCACGACGAACTGGTGGCCCTGGGCGGCCACTACGCCGACATGTACGCCACCTGGATGGCCCACACCAACTGAGCGCGATGGGCAGCCCGACGCGGACCTCGGCGCTTCGGATGGCCGGCGTGGGGTTCACTCGCGACAAGCGGCCCATCCTGGCCGATGTGGACTGGGAGGTGGCCGACGGCCAGCGCTGGGTGGTGCTGGGGGCCAACGGCAGCGGCAAGACCACGCTGCTGCGGATTGCCGCGCTATACGAGCACCCCACCACGGGCACGGTCGAGGTGCTGGGCCAGCGATTGGGCCGCACCGACGTGCGCCGATTGCGCCACCGCGTCGGCTTCGTCTCCCCCGCCCTGGCCCAAATGCTCCGCCCCCACCTCACCGCCGCCGACGTGGTGATGACCGCCCGCCACGGCGCGTTGGAACCGTGGTGGCACGACTACACCGACGACGACCGCCAGCGGGCCGAGGAACTACTCGCCCAAGTCGGCGCCGAAGGCCTCGCCCCCCGCACCATTGCCACCCTGTCGTCGGGCGAGCGCCAGCGGGTGCAGATCGCCCGCAGCCTGATGACTGCCCCCGGCCTGGTGCTCCTCGACGAACCCGCCTCCACCCTCGACTTGGGCGGCCGAGAAATGCTGATCGCCGACCTCACCCGCCTCGCCGCCGACGCCGGTGCCCCACCCCTGGTCCTGGTTACCCACCGTCCCGAAGAAATCCCCCCCAACTTCACCCACGCCCTCCTCCTCAAAGACGGCCAAGTCCTCACCCAAGGCCCCATAGACGCGGTGCTCACTTCCCAGAGCCTCTCCACCTGCTTCGGTGTGCCCCTCGAACTCGAACACCACAACAACCGCTACTACGCCCAGGCTCCTTAGCAGCAGCATCCCGGCACTTCGATATCGACCGGTCCAATCTATCTGCATATACTTCATGTGGTTTCATGTCTATTAGGTTGTGCGGGAAGCCGGCGGTTGGTAGTGTGGGGAACATGTTCAGAAAGTCGCTCCGATGAGCATGTTGGCGGCCTGCCAACCGGGAGCCGAGGTCTACTATCCGGAAGGACCAAAGGTGCCCGAAGGCGACATGCAAATGCGCCGTCGCATCGAGCTGGCCGTCGCGCTGCGCTCGTGGATGTCCGAGCACCGCCCCGACGCCTGGGTGTGCTGCGACATCAACATCTACTACCGCGAAGGCAACCCGCGCATCGTGGTGGCCCCCGATATCGCGGTGGCGTTCGGCGCGGACAGGGCGGCGGTGGAGAACAAGCCCACCTACAAGGTGTGGGAGGCCGGCGCCGTCCCGTCGTTCGCGCTGGAGATCGCCTCGCACACCACCTACAAAAGAGACCTGCACGAGAAGCCCGCCAGTTTCGCCGATCTCGGAGTCACCGAGTACTGGCGCTTTGACCCCACCGGCGGCGACCTGCTCGGCACCCCGCTGGCCGGCGAACACCGACGCGACGGCCACTGGCAGTCCATCCCCGTCATCGCCGAAACGCCCGGCACCGACGGCGTCCTGCTACGAGGTCACAGCGAAGCGCTGGGTTTGGACCTGTGCTGGGCCCCTCCCAAACTGCGTCTCTACCACCCCGCCACCGCCACCTGGCTGCGAGACCACGAAGACGAGGCCGCGGCCAGGCAAGCCGCCGAAGCACGGGCTAAAGCCGCTGAAGCACGGGCTAAAGCCGCCGAAGCCGAACTTGCCGCCCTGCGTAAACGCCTCTAGCACCCTCCGACTTCCCCTAGGGGTTTCCACCGGCCAACTCCGCCAAAGTGTCACTACAAGGATGTAGCTTCGGGGGATGGAGTCTGGTCGGCGTCGGCGGAGCACGTCTACCTCCAGCTTCGGGGTAAGTCGGCGGGAAGGACACGATTCCTCCGCGTTCTATGACCGGTTTCCGGTGCCGGACATCAGCGGAGATGCCGAGGTGGTCCGGCCCCCGCCGACCAGCTTGGACCGCCTCTGGGTGGGCGATGCCCGGGACATGGACGCCTGTGGACAGGTGGCCGACGGCTCGGTGGCGCTGGTGGTCACCTCGCCCCCCTACTTCGCGGGCAAGGAGTACGAGGAGGCGGTGGGCGAGGGCCACATTCCCGCCGACTACGTGGCCTACCTCGACATGCTGCACAAGGTGTTCGCCGAGTGCGCGCGCAAGCTGGAGCCGGGTGGGCGCATTGCGGTGAACGTGGCCAATCTGGGACGCCGCCCGTACCGCTCCCTATCGGCTGATGTGATTGCCATACTCCAAGACCGCCTCGGCCTTCTCCTGAGGGGCGAGGTGATCTGGCGCAAGGCCCCTGGTGCGGGGGGCAACTGTGCCTGGGGCAGCTTCCAGCGTCCGGGCAACCCGGTATTGCGCGATCTCACCGAGCGAGTTGTGATCGCCTCCAAGGGGCGCTTCGACCGGGCCGTGCCCGCCGCCGAAAGGGCGGCCCAAGGACTGCCCTCGGACGGCACCGCCTACCGGGATGAGTTCATGGAGGCCACCACCGACGTGTGGGACATATCACCGGCGTCGGCCACCCGGGTAGGCCATCCTGCGCCCTTCCCGGTGGAACTCCCCCAGCGGCTGATCGATCTCTACACCTACCGGGGTGATCTGGTGCTTGACCCGTTCATCGGCGCGGGCACCACCGCGGTGGCGGCAGTCCGCACCGGTCGCCGCTACATCGGCTTCGACACCGACGCCGACTACATCGAGTTGGCCGAACAGCGCATCGCCGAGGAGCGGGGGCGGCTCGAACAGCCCGCAGAACAGCAACCCTGGCAAGTCACTGTCACCCCATCGAACGACAGCACCGAACCCGACTGGGGCGATGACTTTCAGGCTCGAGCCGGACAACAGGGCCGCAAGGCCCAAGAGATGGCTCGGGTTGTTCTCGAGCAGAGTGGGTTCCGCCGCATCCGAGAGAAGGTCAAGTTCTCCTGCGGGGTGGAGGTGAACTTTGCGGCGGAAGACCAGAACGGTCAGAAATGGCTGTTCGATGTGTCCGGCGCCTTCAGCGTCACCCGGCGCCCGGGCCTGCGCCGCACCGACACGTTGTGGAAGGCGCTGGGCAGGGCGTCGGTGCTGCACGCCGAAGACGACAGCCTTCGACTGGTGCTGTTGACCACCGACAAGCCTGCTCCGAATGGTTCCGGGCACCGAGCCCTCTATGCGGTCACCGGCCCCGGCAAGCCGGTCTACGACGTGATCGGGATGCTCAACCCCAACGATGTGGCCCGCCTTGCCGAGCTAGCCCGATCCCCTACAGAGAGATGACTTGGCCGCCTTGTTGGGTGGCTTGCCAGCGGAGGGCTTTGCGCTCGGCGAAGCCGATGCCGCCGTTCATGATCAGCGCGATCAGGGCCAGGATGAACACAATGGCGAATGTGTCGCCGTAGGAGAGCTGGTTGGCCGCGGTGATGAGGCGCTGGCCCAGGCCCCGGCGGGCCGAGAAGATCTCGCCGAACACCACCGCTAGCACCGAGATAACCGCCGACAGCCGCAGCGCGCCGAACACCGCCGGGGTGATGCCGGGCAGCGTGACCTTGGTGAAGAGCTGGCGCTGGGATGCCCCCATGGTGCGGGCCACCAAGTCCAAGTCGGGATCCACTAGCGCCACCGCGGCCTGGGTGGGCACCTGCACGATGAAGAACACGATGATCACGGCCAAGACCACCTTGGAGGTCTCGCCCACGCCGTACACGATCAAGATCAGCGGCAAGAAGGCGATCTTGGGCATGGCGTTGATGACCACGATGAAAGGCCCCATCGTCTTGGCCGCTCTCCGGAAGCGCCCCAGGACGATGCCGATAACCAGTCCGAGGATTGAGCCGATGACGAAGCCGAACAGCGCCTCTTTCACCGTGACCCAGAGGTCTTGCCAGAACAGCTTCTCGTGGTAGATCTGGGTGAAGTACTCCCAGGTCTCCCCGGGGCTGGCCCGGAACGTCTCGGGCACATTGGGGAACGGCTGGATGCCGGCAATCGAGAGCCATTCCCAGCCGTTCCAGACCACTTCGTAATGCCACAGCGCCCAGATCCCGAACAGAATCCCGATCCTCAATATCTGCACCGGGATGTCGAGCTGGCGCAGGCGGTATCTCCAAATGGACTCTTGGGGGATCAGGGCCTCCACCTCTTGCTGGCTGAGGGCGTCGGCCAACCGGACTTGGTCGGCCATGTCGGCTTCCCGAGGCTCGTCGACGTCAGACGATCTCACCGCGCAACTCCTCCCAAATCCTGTGTTCGGTCTCTCGGAAGACCGGGTCGAACCGGAGCTCGTCGATCACCCGGGGCCGGGCCAAATCCACAATGGTGTCCGACTTGATACGGCCGGGGCGGGCGGTCATCACCACCACCCGGTCGGCCAGCAGCACGGCCTCTTCAAGGTCGTGGGTCACGAAGATCACCGTCTTGTGGGTCTCGTACCACAGCTCCAAGAACTCCGACTGGACGGTGAGCCGGGTTTGGGCGTCGAGGGCGCCGAAGGGCTCGTCCATGAGCCAAAGGTCGGGGTCGATGGCCAGTGTGCGGCGATGGCCACCCGCTGGCGCATGCCCTGGCTGAGCTGGGATGGGAACGAGTCGGCGAAGCCCTCCAATCGCAGCTTGGCCAGCAGTTCCATGGCCCGGTCGCGCCGCTGTCCCCGAGGCACGCCCCGGAACTCGAGCCCGAGCTCGACGTTGCGGCGAGCCGTGCGCCAAGGGCTCAGCCCCGACCGGGCCAGCATGTAGCCGATGTCGTCGCTGGGGCCGTCGACCTCTTCGCCGTGGCGAATGACCGATCCCCGGGTGGCGTTGAGGATCCCGGCCAGCATGTTCAAGATGGTGGTTTTGCCGCACCCGCTGGGCCCGACCACGGCCACGAACTGGCCAGCCGGGATGGAGAGGTTGATGTCTTGGATGGCAAGAACCGGCTCGTCTTTGGGGTGATCGCCCCCGAAGATGAGGGTGACATCCTTCAGTTCGACCGCTGGGCTCACAACGCCACCATCTCGATACCTTAGCCAGCCCCTCCGGTCGGGCGACCTGAACGACCGCCCGACCGGAAGAAGAGTTGGCTACGGGGAAACCGCGAACTCGCTGAAGTCCTGGGCCTCTTCGAGGATGCCTCGTCCAACCGCGTAGTCCACGTTGTTCTGGAGCCGGGCGGGCTGAAGGGCACCGTTGAGCGAGAAGATCCCGATGTTCTTGTCGAGGATGGCCTCGGCCAGCTCTCCCTGCACGCCAAGGAAGTCATCCATTACCTCCAACACCTCAGCACGGTTGGCTGGATTGCGCATCCAGTCCATGGTGTTGCGCATCGTCTGCGCGTAGATGGCCACCGTGTTGGGGTTGTTCTCGAAAAACTCGCGAGAGGTGGTGTTCACCAACGACGGCCAGTCCAATTCGCTCGGCCCGTCCCCGCCCCGCAGGGCAAATGGGGAGTATGCGATTCCATCAACTACCCCCTGGCTTAGACCGGGCTCGAAGGTTATGGCCCAGTCCACCTCACCGGACGACAGCGCAGCCAGTGTGGTGCCTGACAGGCCGGTGGCGATGTAGGTGGCGCCATCGGGATCGAGTCCCGCGGAGTCTATGAGCTGGCGGGCGATCTGCTCTGCCGCCACTCCTCGCGCTACCACGCCCACCCGGGTGCCCTCAAGCGCCTCCATGGTGCACTGCCAGTCGCCCTGCTCGCAATCGATCTGGCCGAAGTTATTGCTGACCAGGATGTCGAAGAAGTGCCTGTCGGCCAACTGCTGGAACATCACAACGTCGAAGCCGGCGTTGCGGATCCCCAGCATGTTGTCGGGGGTGTTGATGACGAACTGGACCTCTCCAGCGATCAGCGCGGCGGCATTGGCGGCACCAGAGGGACACTGGATGAACTCGCCTTCCACCCCGCGCTCCCCCAAGAAGCCCTTGATTACCGAGATGTGGGCGACCATGCCGTTGAAGGAAGCGGCTGTGCATATCCCAACATTGGTCGTCTCTGGCACCAACGCTGGCGGCAGGATTACGTCAATGTCCGGGCCCACCGCAAACTCGCCGAATTCTTGGGCCTCGGAGAGGATGCCTCGGCCGACGGCATAGTTGACATTGTTCCCGATCCGCACAGGGTCGAGTTCAGCGGTCACCGTCATCGAGCCGATGTTGTTGTCGAATATGTACGCAGCCATTTCAGGGTCGAGGCCCAGATGGGCTTCCAACTCCTCCAGGACCGCGTCGCGGTTGGCCGGGTCGCGCAACCACTCCATGGCTTCGAGGATCGCCGCTCGATAATGCAAAACGGTGTTGGGGTTGGCGTCCCAGTAAGAGCGAGCCGTGAGCATGATGGCCGATGGCCAGTCCAGTTCGGTCGGCCCATCGCCCTCCCGCAGCCGGAACGGGGCGTAGCCAATGTCGTCGAGTTCGGCTGTGCTCAAACCGGGCTCAAAGGTGATTGCCCAATCCACCTCGTCGGCGTCCAAGGCGGCCAGTGTGGTGCCAGCCAAGCCGGTGGCGATGTAGGTGGAATCATCGGGGTCGAACCCGGCGGAGTCCAAGAGCTGGCGGGCGATCTGCTCAGCGGCGACCCCTCGGGCGACAACGCCCACTCGGGTGCCGTTGAGCGCGGCCATGGCGCATTCCCAATCGCCCTGCGGGCAGTCGATTTCGCCGAAGTTGTTGCTGACCACAATGTCGAAGAAGTGGTTGTCGACAACCTGGGCGAACATCACCACGTCGAAGTCAGCGTTGCGGATTCCCAGCATGTTGTCGGGGGTGTTCAGGGCGATGTCAACCTGCCCGGAGACCAAGGCGGCGGCTTGGGCGGCACCGGAGTGGCAGGCCAC
>JAJDTA010000213.1 GCA_022827405.1 Acidimicrobiia bacterium | reverse complement strand
GACTTCGGCGTGGGTCCGCCCCTCCACAACGACAGCAGTGACCACAAGGCGGTTCCTCGACATCGCCCACCCTGCAACACCGCCGCGATGTTCCTATGTCTCGCGACATAAGGTTCCTATGTCCTGAAACAACACACCACCTGGCGCACATGACTGATGACTTTCGGCGGGTTGTTACTGGGGTGGATGGGGATGGTCATTCGGTGGTGGACAGCGATGGGCTGCCGCCGGTGGCGATCAGCCCTCGCCATCCCGACCAGTTCCTTACTGCGATATGGGCGGTGGACGAGCTTCCTGCCAGCTATGCCGCGCCGGGGGACCGGGATGGATTCCGGCTTTCGCCGCCGCCGGGCGGGGTGAACATCATTCGCAACAAGCTGCCGCCCGACTCGGTGATCTACGTGGACGCCGACGGTCATCCCCGTCCGGTGGGCGAAGAGGAGAATCTCCACCGCACCTCCACGGTGGACTTCATCTGCGTGCTCGAGGGCGAGCTGTGGCTGGTGTTGGAGGGTGACGAGGACGTTCACCTCCGAGCCGGGGACTGCGTGGTGCAGCGGGGGACGGTTCATGCTTGGCGCAACCGCACCGACCGGCCCACCACGTTTTTGGCTGTGCTCTTCGACGCTGACGAGGACACGCTGGCGTCAACTCCGATAGGTCCGGAGGCGCTGTGAGCGAGCTTCGGGAAAGCGAGCCGGGAGGCGAGGCCCGGCGGGCTTGGCGGGATCTGCTGGGCGCACTGGCCGAAATCGACGCCGACTGGATCGGGCCACAGCGGGGCTTGGCCCCTGGCCGAGAGCACCTGGGCATCCGGGGGCTGGGCATGGCCCTTTGGGGGGGCGCTGGACCTATACCTGGAGAACGAGCCCGAGCGGCCCCACTTCGTGCGCCTCATCTCTCCGTACCGCAAATGGGGCGAAAACCCCGACGCCATCTACTTCTTCGCTCCGCTGCGGGGCGACCTTACCTATCGGGTGCAGGGTCGGCGAGGGCGGGAGATATACCTGTCGCTCACCGTGCACGGCGGCGACCGCGACGGCCATTGGCCGACCCGGGTGGTGGCCGAGCTCAACATGGACGACATGAAATTCGGCGAAGACGGCTCATTCGAAGTCTTGCTGTCGCCTGATGCTCATGAGGGCAACTGGATGACGTTGGAAGAGGACGCCGGGTCGGTCGTGGTGCGTTTCTACTTCAGCGAGGCCGTAGCCGCCTCAGCCCAACCTGAGCTGGTCCCCGATCTGCGCATCGACGTTGTCGACGGGCCCGAGCAGGTCCCGGTGCCCGACGATGAGACGGTGGCCCGTCGGCTGAGGCGGGTGGAGGCGTGGGTGCGCTCGAAGTTCGGCGGACAGATGCTCGGCCCGCAGCCCCGGCGCCGCCCCAATTGGTACTCCGAGGTGCCCAACCAAATGGGCCCGCCGGTGGACTGGACCGACAGCGACGGCGGCGGATGGGGAGCGGTGGACATCGCCTACTCGGCCGGGGAGTACGAGTTGGGCCCCGACGAAGCCCTGGTCATGGAGGGGCGGTTGCCCGAGGGCCTGTTCACCAACGTGGTGATCTGGAACGAGTTGGGCCAAACAGCCGACTACTTGGCGCGCACCGTTTCGCTCAACGACACCCAGATGGAGTTCGGCGAAGACCGCCGCTACCGGGTGGTCATTTCCCACCGCGATCCCGGCGTGCCCAACTGGTTGGACACCTGCGGCGAGCCCCGGGCCGCGGTGTTCTGGCGCTTCATGCTTCCCGCTGAACCCCCTGAAGCGCCGGTGTGCACGGTGATGCCGGTGGATCGGGTGGCCGATGGAGGGCAGTAGGCCGGTACGATTGGGGCCATGACCGACCCCGTTTTGTTCGAGCCGGGCAGCCCTGAGCGTGGCGCATTCGAGATCTACAACCGGTTGCTGAAGAACCGCATCGTGTTCTTGGGAACTGCCGTAGACGACGACATCGCCAACTACATCACCGCCCAGCTCCTGTACTTGGAAGGCGAGGATGCCGAGAAGGACATCTGGCTGTACATCAACTCGCCGGGCGGGTCGGTCACCTCGGGCATGGCCATCTACGACACCATGCAGTTCATCGCCCCCGATGTCGGGACCATCTGCATGGGCCTGGGCGCCTCCATGGGCCAGTTTTTGCTTTGCGCAGGCGCGCCCGGCAAGCGCTACGCCCTGCCCCATGCCCGGATCATGATGCATCAGCCCTCAGGCGGCGTGCGGGGCCAAGCCACCGACATCGCCATCCAGGCTGAGCAGCATGCCTATGTCAAAACGCTGCTGGCCGAACGCATTGCCACCCACACCGGCCAATCAATAGAGCAGGTGGAGGCCGACTCCGATCGCGACCGCTGGTTCACCGCCGAAGAGGCCAAGCAGTACGGCATCATCGACCACGTCATCGTCAAGCGCGGCGAGATGATCTGACGCCTTCTGGCCATCGACACCCGGTTGGCCAGGGTCAGCCCGCTACGTCCAACCGCACTTCGCCGGTAATCCGGTCTGCGTCGAAGACAACGACGGGAGTGTCGGGGTTCAGATCCAAGCCGCAGTGTTCGGCTGCGAATCGGGCCAACTCGGTGGCAGCTTCGGAATAGGCGGCCATCTCGCTGTCCATTTTCTGCAAAGACTCCTGGCCAGCGGCCTCCGAGTCGCTCAAGGCGGTCAACACGAGACCCACGGTGTCGTTGATCACGGCCAGCGACGGCTTGACTTCCAGCGGGGCGACCCGGTGCAGGCTGTCCAACTCCTCGGCAGCCACCTCGGCGGCATCGGGGTCGTTGGGGGCGAGCGAGGCCAGCGCTCCCTCGGGTCCCGACGCGACGCCGAGCTTCTCACAGAATGCGGCCAGGTCAGACTGATCTCCGCCCCCGCACGCCCCGATAGCCATGACAAGCGGGGCAACCGCGACCAACAACGCAGCCGCAATCGGCAGCCGGCGGCGGACCACTGGCACGGTCAGCGGTCGGTGGCCGCGTCTCGCAAGTCGGTGATGGCGTGGTCGAACCCCCGCTCGTCGGAGAACACCGCGCTGCCGGCCACGAACACTCCCGCTCCGGCCTTGGCGGCGGCTCCGATGGTGGCCCGTCCGATGCCGCCGTCAACCTCCAACTCCACGTCGTGGCCGCCGTCGTCGATCATCGCCCGCACTTCGGCCACCTTGGACTCCATCGAAGCGATATACGACTGCCCGCCCCAGCCGGGGTTGACGGTCATCACCAGCACCAGCCGGCACAGCTCCAGCACATGGGCCACCGCGGAGGCCGGAGTAGCCGGGTTGAGAGCCACCCCGGCGTCTATGCCCAGCTCGCGGATAGCCCCCAGGGTGCGGTGCAGGTGAGGGCAGGCCTCGGCGTGGACGATGAGCAGCTCGCAGCCCGCTTCGGCGTAGCGGGGGGCCAGCTCATGGGGCTCCTCCACCATCAGGTGGGCCTCGAACGGCAACGACACCAGAGGTCGGATCGAGGCGATCACATCGGGGCCGAAGGTGAGGTTGGGCACGAACCGCCCGTCCATCACGTCCCAGTGGATGCGGTCGGCACCGGCCTTCTCCAAGCCGATGCACTCTTCGCCCAACCGGGCGAAATCAGCGGGCAGCACTGAAGGCGCGATCAAGACCTCAGAGGCCATGCCCCGACCCTACCCGGTGTCGGACCGTAACTAGCGCACCTTTGCGGCCTGCGCCGATTGCCCAGTTCAGCGCAGCATTCCCCCGTCTACGAACACAGGGCGGCCGCTCATGAACGCTGAAGCGTCGCTGGCCAGGAACACTGCGGCGCCCACGAGATCGTCGGGAACGCCGAGGCGCCCGAAGATGGTCTCTTTGGCCACATCCTGCTCGAATCGGGCCCGGGCGTCGGGGTCGCGGGGCAAGATCATGTCGGTGGCCACCGGGCCGGGCACCAGCAGATTCACCCGCACCCCCCGGCTGGCCCACTCTCGGGCCATCGTGGTGGTCCAGTTGGCCATGGCCGCCTTGACGGCGCAGTACGCACCGATGCCCTCCATGGGCTGGAAGGCCCCCAGCGCCCCGATGTTGATGATTGACCCGCCCCCATCGGCGGCCAGATGCTCCAGGGCAGCCTGCGACAAGAACAGCGGTCCCTTGAGGTTCACGGCCAAGATGTCGTCGAGCTCCTCGGGGGTGACCCGGGTGGTGTGGTGGGGGCGCAGAACCCCGGCGTTGTTCACCAGCACGTCGAGGCGGCCGAAGCGGTCAACGGTGGCATCCAATAGCCGCCGATGCTGATCTAGCTGGCCCACATCGAGCGATACAGCCATGGCCTCTCCGCCGCCGGCGGTGATCTGGTCGGCCAGATCCTGGCAGGCATCCAGGGTGCGGCTGGCAGCAACCACCTTGGCTCCGGCCTCAGCCAGCCCAAGGGCCAAAGCCTGGCCGATCCCCCGAGAGGCCCCGGTGATGATGGCCACCCGACCGGTCAGATCGAACCTATCCATCGCTTCCCCCCGCTTTCTGATCAGCCGATTCTTGCGCTGCCAGCCAATTCTCCAGGCTGGCGTCCTCCCAGTCGTCAGGGCCGTACACCGTGCGGGGGAGAGGGGTCATCAGGTGGGTGTCGCCGCCGGTCACGTACTCGGCCGAGCGCTGCTCCCAGGCGGTGATCCGCTTGTCGGCGGTACCTTCGTCGCACAGGCCCCGGGTGGTGTCGCGGTTCTGGCGGAAGGTCATGTGCGAGGCGATGTCGGTGGCCCACACCATCACCACCTCGTGCTGGTTGTTGAGCACCTCATATAGCCCGGTGGGGCGGTGGCCGTAGTCGGCCATGAGGGGAACCCGCTCCTCGGCCACCGCGCCCAGAAACTCCAACGGCGTTCCCGGCCGCACGGTGAGGATCTCGTTCACGAACAGCGTGCCTTTGATGCCCGCCTCGGCGATCTCGGTGGTGTTGGGGCTGCCGGGCACGCCCCCGCACAGCCGGCCGAACCCGCCCGAGCGCCACTGGGCAGCCTCGTCCCACCAGTCCCCGTAGAACGCTTTGCGCCGCTTCAGGTTGAGCCGGTCGAGGTTTTTGGCCAGGCCCTTCCAGCCCTCCGATCCGATGTCCCAAATATTGATGACTTGGGGCCACCGCCCGCCGCCCGCACCCAGGATGTAAAACGCGCCCTGGAGCCCGAACATCTCCGGCATGCGCAGCACCGGGTCTTGCCACAGGTGCTCCATGTAGTCGTACTGGCCCTGCCCGATGACGTCGACCACCTCGTACAAGTACAGGTCGCGGTTCATGCACGGGCTCCTAGGGGACCGGTTTTCTCAATCATCACCGTGCGACGTTACCGGCGTAGGCTCTGCCTGTGCGGCGCGAGACCCAAGTGGAGCTGATTCGGGAGCTTCTGGATCACCACACCGCGGGCACCACGCAGCTGGCCGACGACATGCTGGTGCTGCCCGCTGAGGTCTATGTGAGCGAACAGCACTGGCAGGCCGAGCGGGAGACGCTGTTCCGCCACCGCCCGGTGGTGGCCTGCCTATCCGGGGCGGTGGCCTCGCCCGGCGACTACGTGTCGCTCACCGTCGGTGGGGTGCCTGTTGTGGTGGTACGGGGCGACGACGGGGTGCTGCGGGGGTTCCAAAATGTGTGCCGCCACCGGGCCTCATCGGTGGTCAGCGGGTGCGGATCAAAAACCGCCTCGCTGCGGTGCCCGTTCCATGCCTGGACCTACCGGCTCGACGGATCGCTGCTGACCCGCCCCCAGGCGGGGGAGGGGTTCGAAGGGACCGACGAGTCGGACCTCGGACTGGTGCCAGTGCCGGTAGGGGAGGCCCACGGCTTGGTCTTCGTTCGGGCCGAAGGCAACGAGCCGGTAGATGCCGCCAGCCTCGTCGGCGACGCCGCGTTCGATCTGGACGACTTCAGAGTGGGCAGCTACCTCCCGTTCGACCGGTGGGAGTCGAGTTGGCCGTGCAACTGGAAGCTGCTGGTGGACACGTTCTTGGAGTCGTACCACGTGTTCTCGCTGCACCGCACCACGGTGGGCAAGTACTACCTGTCCCAACCCATGACCTACCGGGGCTACGGCCCCAACCTGCGGTTCCAAACGTGCCAGAAGTCGATTCTGGAGCTGGCAGAAGCCCCCGAGGACGACTGGGATCTGCTCAGCCGGGCCACCGTGGAATACCTGATCGCCCCCAACGTCATCTTGAGCCACAGCGTGGACCACTTCGCGGTGTACCAGTTCCTGCCCACCGCCGTCGACCACACCGACGTCACCATGACCCTCTACACCCCCGAGCCCGTCACAGAACGAACCCGCCCCCACTATGAGCGCACCCTGGAACTGCACCAACGAGTGGGTGCTGGCGAAGACTTCCCCCAATCCGTGAAGATCCAGCAGTCCCTATCCTCCGGCCTGGTCGAAGAGACCCTCGTAGGCCGCCACGAAGTAGCCCTAATCCACTTCCATCAAGCTCTGGATGAACTGCTCGAAAGCGGAAACTAACAAGCCAAAATGGGGCAAATGCCCTGATTAAAGGCAAAAAGGGGCTTGTGTCCCCTGGTGTCTTACTCTAAGGTTTTCATGTATGACAATGCTTAGCTTCCGGGTGACCCCTGAAGAGGCGGCAAGAGCCAAGGAATGTGCCGATTACATCGGCGTTGCCCTCTCCGAGCTGTACCGCGAGGCGATACGCCGCCACATCAACGCCATCCTGGCCGAGCGGGATGCCGAGATCTACGAGAAGATGCCGCTCACCGAAGAGGAGCTCTCGGCGTTCGATGACGTCCAGTATTGGCTCCCGGCCGAAGACTGGTCTGACTGGATTGAGTGGCTCGATGCAAAGGGGTGAGATTTGGTTCGCCGAGACCCCAAACGGTGACCGCCCGGTGCTCGTTCTCACACGCGATCCGGTCGCAGGTCGCATCGGAGGTGTTGTTGCTGCCGAGCTCACCCGCACGATCCGGGGCATTGCCTCTGAGCTGCCCGTGACCGTTGACGACGGCGTCCCCGTCGAAAGCGTCGTCAGCTTTGACAACATTCACACCATTCGTCGCCGCGCCTTCCGACGCCGCGTCACCCAGCTCACCCCCGCCCGCATGGATGAGGCCTGCCAAGCCCTCAAAGCCGCCACTGGTTGTTAGCGGAGGCGTAGCTAGTCGCTTCTAGCCGAACTGTTCGGCTTGCCAGGCTCGGGCGGCTTTGAAGCCTTGGGTTCTTATGATGTGGCCGAACTCTTGGGCGGCGGGGGACTGGTGGGCGATGACGTTGTGTTCGCGGGCTGCCTCTTGGGCGGCGGTGTAGCCCATCAGCTCTAGAACTTTGTTGCAGATGGCCTTGTTGGCGGCGGAGATGTCGTTGGGCACGGTGGCCACCCGGCGGGCCAGGGCGTGGGTGTGCTCGGCCAGGTCGTCGGCGGGCACCGCTTCTAGCACGAAACCAGCTTTGGCTGCGGTGGTGCCGTCGATCATGTCGCCGGTGAGCAGCAGGCGCTTGGCCCACTGGGGGCCGGCCAGGTAGGTCCACATGTGGGTGGAGGGCGAGGCCATCGACCGCACGATGGGGTAGCCGAACTGGGCGTCGTCTGAGCAGACGGTCAGATCCGCATGGAAGGCGATGTCGGTGCCCACCGCCAGGCAATAGCCGTGGACTGAGGCGATAATCGGGGTTCGCAGCCGCCACATCTCCTCGAACCGCCGGAACGGCTCCACCAGGGCCAGTTCCTGCTCGAACGACCGGGAGTCATAATCCAGGTCGATTTTGTCGGGGTCGAGGTCGATGCCCGAACAGAACGCCTCGCCCGAACCCTGGACCACAATGGCGCCGACATCAGCCGCGGCGTCGGCCTCGGCCAGGGCATCGAATAACTGGCCGAGCTGGGCCATGGTCAGGGCGTTGCGCCGCTGTGGGCGGTTCAGGGTGATGTAGCGGACCCGTTCCCGGTCTTCGGCGAGGATGGCGGGCTCAGATTCATGAGTCTCAGACACGGGGCCGACGGTAGCGCGCCTGCTGGCAGGCGGGGGCCCGGCGTCCAAGAGGGCACCGCCAACTACCCGGCGGTAGCCTGGTTTCGTGGACGAGCTCGGTTACATCCCCTTCGACTGCGACAACCATTACTACGAGGCGGAAGACGCCTTCACTCGCCATGTGGACCCCGCCATGCGCCCCCGCTGTGTGCAGTGGGCCGAGGTGAACGGCCGCCGATACCACCTGGTGGGCGGCCAGATCAGCCACGCGGTGGTGAACCCCACTTGGGATCCGATTGCCCTGCCCGGCGCCATGCACGACTACTTCCGGGGCAACCCCGAGGGCCGCAACCCCGCCGAGATGCTGAGCAAGCGGGAGAAGCTGCCCCGCTACTACGTGGACGACCGGGACGCCCGGGTCGACAAGGTCCGCCAGCAAGGGCTCCAGTCGGTGTGGCTGTTCCCCACGCTGGGCGTGCTCTACGAGGAGCTCATCAAAGAGGACATCGAAGCGGTGTGCGCCCTGTTCGGCGGATTCAACCGCTGGCTCGACGAGCAGTGGGGATTTGCCTACAGAGACACCATCTTCGCCGCCCCCTACATTGCCTTGGGCGATGTGGACTGGGCCTGCCAGGAGCTTGAATGGGCCATCGACAAGGGCGCCCGCACCATCGTCATGCGCCCCGCCGCGGTGTGGACCGCCGACGGGTTCATGTCACCGGCCGACGAGCACTTCGACCCGTTCTGGGCCCGGGTGAACGAGTCGGGCATCTGCGCGGTGGTCCACGCCGGGGACAGCGGCTACACCACCCACGGCTACGACGTGGACGGGTTTGCATCGTCGGGGATGGCCAAGGAGCGCAAGTACAAGCCCAGCATCAAGGCCTACAACATCGAGCGGGCCGCCTACGACTATCTGATCACCCTGGCCCTGGAGAAGCTGTTCGAGCGGTTCACCAACCTTCGGATCGCCTCGGTGGAAAACGGTTCGCAGTTCTTGAGCGACATGTTCCGCAAGCTGGGGCAGGCCACCCACAAGAGCATCGGCTGGTTCAAGGAGGATCCCTCCGAGTTGTTCCGCCGGCACGTGTGGATCAACCCCTTCTGGGAGGACGACGTGGCCGAGGTGGTCCACTACATGGGGGACGACCGGGTGATCTTCGGCAGCGACTGGCCCCACATCGAGGGCATGCCCCAGCCGCTCGACTACCTGGTGGAGTTGAAGGACAAGGGCTTCGACGACGCCACCAAGAAGAAGATCCTCCTCGACAACGTCACCGAACTGAACCAGCTCCAACCCGCCTGACTCCCGCAAACCGGGACAAGTAAAAGGAGGGGGAGGGTCGGGTGTTATCAGGCATGTGTCTGATTGTTGCCGGCGGTCAGTCGTTGTCGGTGATGGTGCCGACTCCTTGGCGGTCGGTGACCGCTGCTTGGACCTCAGAGTACAGAACGACCAGGAACGTCTCCTCGCCTTCGGGCCGGCTGTCGTCGACCGCTGCCACGGTGATGGTCTTGGAGGTCTCGCCGGGCTTGAAGGTCAGCATCCCGTAGACCCGTTCGAAGTCCCCGTAGATCGCCGACGCCTCAGCCCCGTACGCGGCGGGCCGCGCGTAGTAGTTCACCCACACGTAGCGGCTGCTGGAGGGGCTGAGCGTCACGGTGAACGTCAGGGTTCCGCCCTCGGTCGCCGTTGCGTCGCTGATCGACAGCGACGGCTTCGCGTTCACCGGCGGCGGAGGCGGCGGCGGGTCGTCGTCATCTGAGACTGCGACTGTCGCGGTGCCCGCTGTGGACGACACGTCGTAGCCGCTGCCGGAGTTCACCGTCACCGTGGCTGACCCGTCGGCCTCGTCGACGGAATCATCCGACGTGGCGATTGCAAGCGTGTAACTGCCGCCGGTCGGAATGATGACGGTCTGCGAACCGGTCGCGACGCCGTAGTCGCCCGACTGCGCGACGTCGACCGTCACTGCCAGCGGCGATGCCGGCGCGGGACTCGCGGTCAACGTGAAGGTGGCCGCGTCGCCCTCGGTGACACCGGCGCCGGCGGTGATGCTCACTTCCGGCGTGGCCGGTGGCGGGTCGTCGTCATCGGACACCGCCACGGTTGCCGTTCCTGCCGTCGCCGACGCCGTGTAGCCGGTGCCGGCATCGACAGTGACCGTCACCGAACCGTCGGCTTCGTCGGTGCTGTCGTCGCTG
>JAJDTA010000144.1 GCA_022827405.1 Acidimicrobiia bacterium | reverse complement strand
AGTCGCTTGGCATCGAGCAGCTCTCGGGGGAAATCGACATCTTGGCTGTCGACCCGCGCTCCAACATCATCTGGGTCATAGAAGTCAAAGACCCGCACTTCCCGTACTCGCCCCGCTCCATGTCGTACGAAATCGACAAGTTCCATAAGCCAGGGGGGTATGTCGACAAGCTGCGCCGCAAAATCGCGGACATAAACCGAAGCTCGTCGGCAATAGCCGCCAAGATGGACCTGCCCCCACCGAATCGGCAATGGGAAGTGCGCGGCCTGTTCGTAACCAGGCGAGCAACACCATCTGCTTTCACCGATGACGTAGACATAGATTTCTGCACGATCCAAGAAGCCAGGGAATTGGTTGCAGGGCATGACGCATGAGGCATGCGACGATCCCCGCTGGCCGCCAACAAAATGGGGCCATTGCTTGAGACTCGGAAGTGGGCCGGGGAGGATTTGAACCTCCGAAGGCTATGCCGACGGGTTTACAGCCCGTTCCCTTTGGCCACTCGGGCACCGACCCAACGAGCGGCAACTCTACTGGGCCGCGAGGCTGCTGCCCTACTTAATTCGAGCGCGTGGCCGAAAGTTCGTCGCTTGCAGATCTGGGCGTGCGGGCTGCGATGAGTTTCTGAGGCTAGGCCCTATATGTCGAAGTCAGGAGCGGTAATTTTCCAGCCGGCTTCCCGTAGGGCGTCAGCAGCATCCTCTTGATTTCGGCGTACCGCTGCTTTCAGTTGGATGGCCTCCCAGCGGGCTCTGTGTTCCTTGACCACTTGTTCCCAGCCAGGCCGTGGGTCAACCATCTCTTCCGTGATCATGAACTCTACGAGGTCCTCGAGAGTGGGCCGAAAACGCTTGCCCCCTACAGGAAAGTGGAGGTCGCGGAGCTTTCGGATTTTGCGCTTATCACCTAGGTATACGGAATCCAGATCGTTTCGCTGGCCAGATACGTGCAGGTGGGCGCTGGGAAACTGGTTGACGGGGTTCCGGGCGTAGTCAATGCCGACGATCAGTTGGTCGTCCTCCATCGCTGGCGATGTGTAGAGGCTCATGGTGCTCTCGGTCATGGTCAGGTAGACGCCTTCGGGGTCCAATTCGTATGAGTGCTGCATGTAAAGGAAGACGACGGCCTTCCTACCCGAGGGCGAAATCGGAATAGGTTCTGGGTTTGGATTAGAACTTGTAATCCCTTTGCCGATGATTCCGTGACCCTTTTCGGTCTTCAAGTATGAGATCCGAATACCGTGGGTGACCGTCTTGTTGAGCAGGCCTGAGACTTCGTCCGCAAAGCGGCGCGCCTGGCTTTCGAGATCCCCAGTCATTCGTGGTTTTGACGCTACTCAGCCCCGTCCCAGACCTGAGACCACAAACCATGTCCGTCGGAGCTTCTCCGACTCGAACCTGCCGAGTTGGGCTTGGCGGCGTAGCTCTTCCAGTTCTACTCCGGCGTCTTGCAGAGTCGCCTCGATCAACACATCAAGCTCTTCGTCGGTGATGTGATGCACCTCTGTTTCAGGTATGGAAGTCATGGCCGTCTCCCCCGGGCAACGCTGTGAGGAAATAATACCGGGGTAGACGACAGTTTCTCAGGTTGTCGACCGGTGGTGGCATGAATATCTGGGACAAGGGTGCGGTAGGTTCGGGTGATGCCTACGTTTGATGTTTCTTCTGAGCTGGACATGCAGGAGGTCCGCAATGCGGTGGACCAGGCTGCGAAGGAGATCTACAGCCGCTACGACTTCAAGAACACCGGCAGCGAGGTGGCGCTGGGCGATGGGGTCATCACGCTGCGGTCGTCCAATGAGGACCGGCTGGCAGCCGCTAGACAGGTGCTGGAGGAGAAGCTGGTGCGGCGGAAGGTTTCACTCAAAGGTGTGAACTACGGGTCGGTGGAAGACGCTGCCGGGGGGACGGTTCGCCAGGAGGCGGCGCTGGCCGCGGGCATCTCGGCGGACAAGGCTCGGGAGTTGAACAAGTTCATCAAGAACCTGGGCATGAAGGGGGTCTCATCGCAGACCCAGGGGGGTCAGCTGCGGGTGAGCGGCAAGAAGCGGGACATGCTCCAAGAGGTGATCGCCGCCCTCAAAGAGGCCGATTTCGCTATCCCCCTCCAGTTTGGCAACTTCCGAGACTGACCAGCGCTCACCGGGCGGGCAGGTAGTGGAACCCTCTTCCCCGGCCTGCGTCTGAGCTCGGCACGAGCCAGCCTTGCTGGGCCATTTCCTTCAATCGGTTCGTGGCGGTGGCGGTTGATACTCCGGCCAACTCACGATACTCACCAGAGGAGATCCGCCCCCGCTCGCGGGCCCAGGCCAGCACCCACTCACCGGACTCGGCACCCGGTTGCAGGCCGAGGGCTGCTTTTGCCTCTGGGCTGAGCTGCCAGGCACCAGGAGTGTCATGGGGCATGGCGATGGGCGACAGCAAGGGTACCCCTGGGGTGGCCAGCCTGTATTCGGCCACTCGTCGCAGCGCAGCTTCGGTGTCTCCCTGGGAGCGTTGAAGCAGCGGAGCACAGGATTCACTGGTGAGGAAGGGCGATTGCGGCTGCGCCGCCCGCCAGACGAGCAGAGCGGCATCCACGTCGTCGCGGCCACGCGGGGGCTCCAAGTCGGCGAACAGCCGGTACCAGTCTTCATTCACCGGTTGCCCGTAGAGGTCTATGCGGACGGCCGGGTCGGATAGGGCTGTGATGGCAGGCGGCCGACTGCCGATGCGGACCATCTCGGCGAACATCATGTCCACACCGACACCCTCCTGTTCCACGAGGCCGATCAGCCGCAGTGCGTTCATGAGGGTTCGGTAGCGCGGCACGGAGTGGTGGGTAATGATGTTGTTCTCGGTGACGCCACCGATAAGCCCGCCGGGCGAGGTGACGCGGAGGTGATTTCCGATGTGCTCCACTACCGTGGGTCCCGGCAAGCTCCACTCCCGGTGGCAGACCGCATTCAAAAGCGCCTCACGCAGCGACCGCCGCGGGATAGCCCACACCTTGTGGACCTGAAGCCCGATGGTGATCTCCGTCACCAAATTGTGATCATTGGCCCGTGCTTCGACTGCCAGAACCTCTTCCAGCAGCGAGCGGCCACCTTCCATGATCCGCACGATGGAAGGCCCACCGGGAACGTGCCGGTACGAGTAGTCGACGGCCGGCTGCTGACGCACCGCGAGAAGCATCTCGCCTGCCTTGTTCAGATGCTCGCCGTCGTCTGCAACCAGCCCGAGCCTGCCCAGCAGATCGCGTATTGGGAGCTCTGCTCTAGGAGAACCGTCGCCTGACATTCGGCCTCGAAGCGTCTCTATCGCAGACGGTGCGATCGAGCTGATAGGGGTGTGCGACGGCATGTTCGAAACGTCAGCCGCAAGGTTGGCGAACAGCGCTCCCATGAGTTCGGTCCTCGTGGCCGGTACGCATCTGGCATCTATCCGGTGTTGGTATTTTCCCTGGTACGGCACCGGCTCAAGGGCTTGGGGCACTTCGATGATCAGGATCTCTGTTCCGTTGGCAGTGACTCGGTCGACCTGCACCACCAGCTTTCGATCGGTCAGGTCGTAGATACGACTTCTCAGCCACTGCGGATCGGTTTCCGCTCCGATGATCCGGCCAGTCTTGTCGTCCACGCCAACTACCAACGCTCCCCCTCCAGCCGAGTTGGCCATGCAGGCCGCCGCTTCGGCTAGCTTCTCTGCCGCCTCGTTGTTGTGCGGAGAGCCGGGCATGATCGATCCGTCGCTGGCTCGGCGGCCGGCCTCCTCTTTGATGTCGACGACGGCTGACTCCAATTCGTCCGCAGAGGCGCCGCCTTCGCTCAAGGCCCGCAGAACGCGCTCAACCTCTTCGCGGCGTTGTGGTTGTGGCAAGTAAGTGAAGGTTGCGCGGCTCACGCGTCCGTCCCCTTTAGGATTTTTGCTCAGAAAAACCCTAACATATGGTCGTCAAGCGAAACTGTTAGGATTTTCTGTCGAAAAAATCCTAACACAATGCCATCAGGAGAAACTATTAGGATTTTCTTTCGGGAAAATCCTAACGAAACGCCGTCGGCCTGATTTCTTAGGGTTTTTCCGAGGGATGGCGGTGGCTTAGTACGCCTGGGGGACCCACTCGCCGGCGCGGAGGCGGCGGATGCGCTCTTCGGCGGGGGGGTGGGTGCTGAACAGGCTGCGGAAGTTGGTCCGGCCGGTGAGGGGATTGACGATGTAGTGCGATGCCTGCTCCACCGGGACATTGACCGGGATGCGTTGGGAGGTGACATTGAGCTTCTCCAGCGCTCGGGCCAGGGGCTCGCCGTCGCCGATGAGCCGGGCGGCGGAGGCGTCGGCTTGGTATTCCCGGGTGCGGCTGATGGCCATCTGGAGCAGGCTGGCGGCGATGGGGGCCAAGATGGCGGCCAGGATGACTCCGACCAGTTCCCCAGGGCCGTTGTCGCGGCCTCGGCCGCCGAAGAAGATCATGCCCCACACCGCGATGCGCGACGCGAAGGTGATGGCCATGGCGATGGCCGCGGCCACCGATCCGATGAGGATGTCCCGATTGCGGATGTGGGCCAGCTCGTGCGCCAGCACTCCCCGGATCTCCTCCCAACTCAAGTGATTGATGAGTCCCTCGGTGATGGCCACCGCGGCGTGTTTGGGATTGCGGCCGGTGGCGAAAGCGTTGGGCTGGGGATTGGGGCTCACGTACAGCTTGGGCATCGGTATCTGGGCCTTAGCGGTGAGCTCCTCCATGATGGCGTGGTACTGGGGAAGCTGTTCAGGAGTGACCGGTACGGCCCGGGCTGAGGCAATGGCCAGCTTGTCGCTGAACCAGTACGACCCGCCCACCACGATCACTGCGATGACAATTCCAATGGCCAGTCCGCCGCTGCCGCCCAGCAGCCCGCCGACAGCCACGAACAGCGCCGCCATCAGCACCAGAAGCAGAAATGTCTTGAACGTGTTCATGCCCGGGATCACTCCTCTTGGATCTGCTAGCAGGTTATCGGAGTGAAGAGACCAATCGGCAATGACCGATAGGGTGCGGCCGCTCGCTCAATAGTCGGGCTCTCGCAGTTCGGCGTAGCCTGCTTCGGCTTCCAGGGTGCGACGCCTCCAGAGCCCGCCCAGCCATACCGCGAATATCGTGAGCACGAAGGGGATCATCAGCACGAACTCTCGCGGTACTCGTTCGGTGATATTGATCTGCGATTGGATTCCGATGGCATCGGCGAAGCCGAAGAACAGTCCGGCGAGAGCCGCACCGATGGGGTGCCATGCCCCGAAAATGACTGCCACAAAGGCGATGAAGCCCCGCCCGTTGGTCATGTTCTCGGTGAAGTTGCGCAGTGTCCCGACCGACAGTTCCGCCCCGCCGAGAGCACACAGAGCGCCGGAGATGAGCAGTGCCTGTAGTCGCACGATCGATGGATTCACACCCGCAGAGCGGGCCGCGAACGGGTACTCGCCCACCGCGGCAAGCCGCAGTCCGAACCGGCTCCGCCTCAATACAATCCAGGCAACCAGCACTATCAGCGGGGTGATCCACACCAGAATCGAATGCTCCGAGATGATGACCCCAGCACCTGAAGTGGCCCCGCGTACGGGACGGGGAAGCACAACGTCGGTGAACATGGAGCCGCGTATGTCGAATATGGCCCCGAGCGCGAAGGCCGTACCTCCAAGTCCGATTGAAGTGAGCCCCAGTCCGGCAATGATTACGTTTGCACCGAGGGGGCCGATCACCCACCAATAGACCGCAGAGAGTGTCATACACACGCCGATGGCGGCAAGGATCCCAAGCTCCACCGATCCGGTGGCATCGCCGATGGCCACGGTTGTGAATGCGCCGGAGATCATCAGCCCTTCGAGCCCCAGGTGGAAGATCCCCGCCCGGAAGGCAAAAACGCCTGCCATGGCGACCAGAACGAGCGGGGCCGCCGAGCGGAGTGTCGTGGCGAGGACCTGTTCCATCAGCCCGCCACCGGTTTTGCAGCGAGCCCGGCCCGCCGTCGCCGCACAGCCCGGAACTTGATGGTGACCAGGAACGCCACCATGCCGTGAAGCAGCACGAGGGCGGGCGGAGGAAGATCCGTCACGATCGGCAGGAACAAGATGGCCGACTGCAAGCCGCCGAAGAAGACCGCGGCCACGACAGTGCCCCAGACACTCAGCATGCCCACCAGAGCTACTACTACGGCAGTGAAGCCCACTTCAGGTGAGAACCCAGTGACCAGTCGCGCCCCGGGGCCGTGGAGTTCCACCGCACCGGCGAGGCCGGACAGCGCCCCGGAGAGTGCGAAAGTGCCGAGACCCACACGGCGCACGTCTATGCCCTGCCAGCGGGCCATTGTCGGGTTTCTGCCGACCAGCGTCATCGTCAACCCGAAGCGGGTGCGCTCCAATAGGAGCCAGACCAGCACGGCCACACCGCCGACGAGGAGCAAAGCGGTGACCGACACGCCGGAGCTGTCGGTGATGCGGAACGCTTCGGGTATGCGTTCGCTGGCCGCTGTCTGGCCTGTTCCCGACGGGTTGCGCAAGGGTCCAGAGGTCAGGTACTGGAGCACCAGCGCACCGATGAAGCTCATCATCAGCGTGGTCAGCACCTCGTCAGTACCGAACTGCACGCGTAGGTAGCCAGGAAGCAGCGACCAGGCCATCCCCGCCAGAATTGCTGCGATCATCCCACACATGATCACCAGCGGTACCGGGCCTTCGCGCCAGCCCAAAGAGACGACGAGGGCCGAGCAGGCCCCCACATAGAACTGTCCCTGCCCCCCGATGTTGAAGAATCCCGCCCGGAACCCGATCACCACCCCCAGACCGATGAGCAGCAACGGGATCGTCCAGCGGATTGTAGAGGTTGCGGCACCCGTCGCGGTTATCGACCCTTGGATGATGCCGGACAAGACGGTGCCCACGCGGTAGCCGCTGACCCACAGAATCAAAGCTGTGAGTAGGAAAGAGATGACAACGAGCAGAACGGTGGATGCCACGCGTTGCAGGCCACCGGTCATCGGAGTGCCCCTGTCATGGCATCGCCCACCGCTTGGCGGTCATAGGGCGCATTGAAGCGCGCCACAATGCTCCCGCCGTACATCACGAGAAGGCGGTCGGAGAGCTCGAACAACTCGTCAAGATCGGAGGACACCAGCAGGACGCCCGCCCCCGCGTCTCGCAATCCCCGCAACGAGCGACGCACGAAGTTCGTGGCGGAGAAGTCCAGGCCGCGGGTGGGCTGGGCGGCAACAAGCACCTCGAGCCCGGAGGCTAACTCCCTCGACAGCACTAGGCGTTGAACGTTGCCACCAGAAAGGCTCTCGGCGGGTTGTGCGACAGTGTCGTAGCGCACTCGCCAAAGGTCCATCGCCTCGGACGCTTGCCGCTTGTACTGGCGCAGCGAGATCAGCGGGAACTGCCGCCGCCTCCCAATGAGGCGGAGCGCTGATTGGTTCAACCAAAGAGGGGCGCTGCGGCTGATCCCCTCGCTATTGCGGTCGAAGGGCACCAGGCGCAGACCTCGTAGTCGCCTCCGGGCAGGAGGAGCGCGGGTCACCTCTTCTCCGCCTAGAAGCACTGAGCCCTCGGTGACGGCGCTCAGACCTGCGATCACCGAGACGAGGCTTCGCTGACCGTTTCCCTCCACGCCGGCGATTCCCACGATCTCGCGGGCTTCGACGGTGAGGTCGATACTGGCAAGCCCGGGCTCGAAGGCTGATTCCCGGCTTGAGACTCGCACCAGTTCCAACAGCAACTGCTGCTCCGCGTTGGCGGCTGCCTCCACTGCGATGGCCCGGTCGGCATCTGATGCGGGCCCGACGATGGCATCGCTGAGCTGGCCCTGCGACACCCCGGAAATCTCGCTTGGCCCCAGGACCAGTTTGCCGTCGCGCAGCACGCTTACGGTGTCGGCGACGGCAGCTACCTCCCGCAGCTTGTGCAGCACGATGAGGATTGTCACCCCATCGTCGCGTAAGCCCCGAAGCCGCTCGAACAATGTGTCGGTGGCTGCCGGTGTGAGCAGGGCAGTGGGCTCGTCCAACAGCAGGATTCGCGCCTCGGACGCCAGTGCTCGAACGATCTCAAGCGACTGGCGGGTCTCAACGGGCAGATCCCGGATGCGCGTCGCCAGCACATTCGTGCCGCCGACCTCGGCTACCTCGTTTTGCCAGCGACGGTACAGCTCGGTCCGCCTGTAGACCGAGTGGCTTTCCGGACGGGCGGCGGTCAGCTCCAGTGCCTCCGCCACGGTGAATGAAGGAGGCAGGGAGAAGTGCTGGTGCACCATTGCCAGACCCGCGGACTTGGCGGCGCGTACGTCGCCGGGAGGGATCTGATTGCCTGCTATGCAAACGGTGCCGTTGTCGGGGGCCTGAAGGCCGCCCAATACCTTGGCGAGAGTGGTCTTGCCTGCCCCGTTCTGGCCGACCAGCGCGTGGATGCGGCCCGCGGCAAGGTCGAGGCTGATGTCGTGGAGGGCTTGGACCGTGCCAAATGAGACGCCGAGAGACCGGCAGCGAACCGCCGGTACTTCGGCGGATGCCGGTCCGCTCGGCACCGTCATCAATACGAGGCTATCGGCCTCAGAGTTCGGGGTTGAAGGGAACTTTGAGGGATCCGCTCTTGATCTGCGAGCGAGCCTCTTCGATCTCATCAAGCGTGGCGTTGATGATCTCCACCATCTCCGTCGGGCCGTTGGCGAGGAACTCGGGGCTGATCACCAGGTCCACGCCGCCCTCGGCCACACCGGCGCCGATGTAGCCGGGCGTGTAGTCGTCGCTGAGGGCGTGCTCGACTTGATCGTAGAGAACCTGGGCCCAGTACAGCAGGACGCTGCCGATCACGGCCGGGCTGTCGAAGTAGTTCTCCGAGCCGCCGATCACGTAGCCGCCCTTCTCTTCGGCGGCCTGGATGACGCCGAGGTCGGTGGCCGCGGCGTCGGTCATGATGACTTCCACCCCGCCGTCGTAGAGCGCAGCGCCGAGTTCTCGGCCTTTGGCGGGATCTTCGAAGGAGTCGGCGAACGCCGCCTCTCCCGTTATGGCGGAGTTCTTGGTCTGGGCTGCGGCCACGAAGGCGTTGTAGTCGGCGTTCAGCGGCGGGATCGAAACACCGCCCACGAACCCCACCTTGCCGGTGGTGTTCAGTGCGCCCGCCAGAATGCCGGCCAAGTAGGTGCCCTTGTAGTAGTCGAATCCAATAGAGACGAGGTTGTCGACGCCTCCCTCGAATCCGAATACATGGATAAAGCGAGTGTCAGGGAAGTCCGGCGCTACGGCGACGACGGCATCCTGCATGGGTGGGAAAGTTACCGCGATGATGTCGGTGCCTTGGTTGGCCAGGTTGCGCAGGGTGGTTTCGAAGGTTGACGGATCGGTCGCCTCGATGAACGTCGTTTCGGCGCCAAAGTCGGCCTCCACCATCTCGAGACCTCGCACAAGATCGTCGATGGGACCTAGATCGCCGGCCTTTTGGTTGGCGACAAGGGCCACCGACGGTGCCTCGGCGGGTTCGGGGGCGGGCGTCGGAGCGACAGTCGGCGCCTCGGTAGGATCGGGCGTCGGTGCCTGCGTTGGTGCATCGGTTGGCGCGGGGGCGGGTTCTGGGTCGGCGGAGCCTCCGTCGTCATCGTTTCCGCAGGCAGCGGCAATGAGGGTGAGGGCCAGCAGGATGGCCGCGAACTTGAGTCGATTTCTCATCAGATTCCTCCCTGCTCATGGCAGTGAGTTCACTTTAGTGCAGATCTTCAATTAATCGAAAGTAAAGATTTTCAATTAATCAAAATAAGTTCAACGCCCGACCGGCCTGGGTGACTCAACGGCCCTCCCAGCGAGGGGCCCGTTTCTCACTGAAGGCCCGGATCCCTTCCTCGCAATCGGACGACGTCAGCACCTCAACCAGTCCCGGAAGGTTGGCCATCCTTGCGTCAGCCGCGGTCATATGGGGGGTGCGGTGCACGATCTGCTTGATCGCCCGCAGCGATAGGGGGGCGCACGCCAGCAGTTCCTCCAACCACCGGTCCACTGCGGCGTCGAGTTCCGCCGCCGGAACGACTTCGTTCAACAAACCCAGGGCGAGCGCATCGGCGGCGCTGAACCGCTTGCCGGTCAACAGGACTTCCATGGCCCACTTGGCGGGAAGCTGTCGAGCCAGCGACACGATTCCCCCGTCTAGGGGAAGGCGACCGAGGCGAGGCTCCACGAAACCCAAAACCGCGTCCTCTGATGCCACCGCCAAGTCACACCCCACCACTAGCTCCAGGCCGCCTCCAAGGGCATAGCCGTTGACCCTGGCCAGCACGGGCACATCTAGTGAATCGCGCAGCGGCAAGTGGCCGAAGCCATCTCGGCGGGGTCGCAGCCAGTAGTCGAGGTCCTTGGCGCCCTCGGCGCGCATGTCGTCGCCGGCGCAGAAGGCGCGGTCACCGGCGCCGGTGAGCACCACTACCCGCACCGAGCGGTCAGCTTCGATGGCTTCCCAGGTTCGCAGCAGTTCGTCTTGGTGGGCCTCGTCGATGGCGTTGAGCCGGTCCGGGCGGTTGATCGTTACCCGGGCGACGTGGTCGGTCACGACTAGATCAATGCTCATGCCAGAACTCCCGCAGTTACGAGCGCCTTCACGCGCTCAGATTCGATTCCGTAATCCGCCAATGCCTCGGCTGTTCCCTCGCCGAGGCTCGGCGGAGAGTGCCGCACGGATGCTGGTGTATCCGGGAGGTGTACTGGAGAAGCCAGCGAGCGGAGCGGCTCAAGAGCCGGTCTGGGCATCTCCACGATCATCGGCGCGGTATGTGGGTCGTCCAAGGCTTCTTCGAGGGTTCGTACCGGCGCGCAGAGCACGTCTTGGGCCTCGAGACGCTCGATCACGTCAGCAGAGGTGAACCGACCGATGGCCTCGGCGATCAAGGCCTGAAGGCGGGGTCGGTTGACAGCTTGATCGGCCATAGTTGCGAAGTCGGGCTCGGCTGAGAGGTCGGGCAGGTCCAGGGCAGCACAGATGTCGCGCAGCGGATTTGGCTTGAATGCACCGACCACGACGACTTCGCCGTCGGCTGCGGCGAATGTGCCCACCAGGGGGAGTCGGGCCCAGTTCACGATGCCGCGGCCCATCAACGCTGTTGTGGCTTCCAAGATCTGCATGGCGAGAAGGGAGTCGTAGAGCGAGACTTCGACCCTCTGGCCGAGTCCCGTGCGGGTCCGCTGAAGCAGCGCCATGAGGATTCCCTGCACCATGTGCATTCCGGCGGTGTAGTCGGCAAGCGATACGGGGTAGATGGCGGTGGGAAGCCCGTCGTCGGCCTTGTGCGACATCGCCCCGGTGAGGGCCTGCGCCAGGATGTCTTGGCCGCCCTTGTGGGCGTACACCCCTTCGGTGCCGAAGCCGGTGCCTTGGGCATAGACGATGCCGGGATTGAGCCCCGACAGGCGTTCGTAACCCAAACCCAGGCGGTCCATCACGCCGGGTCGGTAGTTGTTGACCACCACGTCGGCCCCCGCCACGAGTTCGTCGATCAAGGCCAACCCCTCGGGTACTCGGACATCGACCACCAGGCTGCGCTTGTTGCGGTTCACCGCCCCGAAAGCAGGGTGCTCGGCGCCGTCGGGGTCGACGATGGCGTGGCGGAAAATATCGCCGCTGCCGGGACGCTCGATCTTCAGCACGTCTGCCCCATGGTCGGCCAGAAGCTGAGTGGCGACTGGGCCCATCATGATTTGCGAGAAGTCCAGAATCCTTATCCCGGCCAGCGGCTGGGCCGCGTTGCTGTCCGCGGCCCCGCCGCTCACGGGGCCCCCTTCGCAGGGGGGCTGGCCGGGCGCGCCCGGGGGGAGGGGATATCTCCCGGGTCGGCGCCTTGACGGCGCAGGCGGCGCTGGACTGCTGCGACGTCCGCTTTGCGGACGGCAACACCGGAGTCCAGCGCCTCGACGGCGGCCGTGCCCGCCGCCTCGCCCATCGCCATACAGGGAGGGATTTCCCGAGACAGCTTCTGGGCCTCGGGAGTCACTGAGTAGTGCCGCCCGGCGACCAGAAGCTGTTCCACTTTGCGCGGCAGCATTGCCCGGTACGGGGTGTAGTAGCCGCGGCCGCGGGCCACGCTGTCGGTAAAGTGCACCCGGTTGACCACATCGTCTTTGGTGACGACGTACTCGCCGTCGATGAGGCGCGATTGGCGTACCCCGATCTGGGGTGCCACGTCGATCACAACAGCCTTCTCAAACCCCGGATATTGCCCGCGCACGTATTCCACGAGGCTGGCGATTCTCTTGCGCCCCTCTCGGTCGGCGGCGGTGAGATCTTCCACCCTCAGCCCGTCGTATCCGGTCATGTGCGGACAGTTGCACCACACCACGCCCGGCAAAGGTGTTTTCAACCACCACATCGCCCAGGAGCCGCCGAGGATGCGCCGCGCCTCGCGGTTGACCGCGTGGCACTCGGCGGGTTGGGTGTGCTCAAAGTGCTCGGCGGTATCGGTATCCACGTTGCCGAGGCGAAAGACCGTGGTCACCATGTAGGAGCCCTCCACAAAAGGAGCGCCCGCGGTGGCGGCTACATCGGCGTCGCCGCTGGCGTCGATCACAACATCGCCTAGGACAGCCTGGGGGCCGGTCTTGGTTTCGCAGATCACACCGGAGATGGTGTCGCCCTCCATGATCGGCGCCGAAAACCATGAGTGGAGCCGGACTTCGACCCCGGCCTCTTCGACGAGGTCGTTTGCCACGCGCTTCCATCCGTCGGGATCGAAGGCCACGGCGTAGACGATGGACTTCTTGGGGCCTTTGGCATAGAGGTCGAACACACCCCAACGGGACCAGCGATTCCACATCTCGTCGCTGAGTACCCTGTCTTCGGGTGGCGCATAGACGGCCAGTTCCAGCACCTCGAGGCGATCCACCATCTCCTGGGCGATCCCGTGAACGGTGACCTCCTCGGCGCCATCGGCAAAATCGTCGAGCACCAGCACCATTCCTCCTGCTGCCAGGCCTCCCAGATGGGCGTAGCGCTCTAGGAGAGTCACGCTCGCCCCTTGGCGGGCGGCTGAGACGGCCGCGGCCAAGCCAGCCGGCCCGCCCCCCACCACGACCACGTCGCTTTGGGCCATCACTGGCGCATCGGTGGCCGGTCGGGTGACTAAGGCGCCCATCGCCTCAGAAGCTCGGAGGGGTTACCACCCACAGCGACACCGAAGTGACATCGCCGGGGTTCTCGTACCAGTGGGGGATGGTGGAGTCGTAAGAGATCGAGTCACCCGCCCGCAGCACGTAGCGGGTGCCGCCGACGTTGACGGCGTGGGTTCCCTCCAGGACGATGCCGAATTCCTCGCCTTCGTGCATGAACGGCGTGTCCTCGGTGGAGTACCCCGGCTCGGTCTCAATGCGGATTACCTCAAGGGCGCTGTCGGGTCGGGCGGTGAGCAATTCGGCCACGACCAGTTCATCGTTGGGGAGATTGAGTCGGCGACGGTCTTCACGTCTTACCACGGGCGAAGTCATCTGCTCGCCGGCGACCAGACGCGCCACTGGAATGCCGAGCGCGTGGGCCACCTGCACGAGCGTGTTGAACGACGGGTTGCCCTGTCCCCGTTCAACCTGCGAGAGCAGTCCGGCACTGACCCCTGAGGCCGAGCCGAGTTGCTCGAGCGTCCAACCCTGGAGTTTGCGCAGCCGCTTGATCTCGTTGCCCACCACTTGCACGGTGAGCGGCGGGCGATCGGCGTCGTGAAGGCGGACGATGGAGGGTGGGTTGTGCCAGTTGGAGTTTTCGTTGTTCTGGTCTGGCGAGTGCAAATCGGTCACTTCCACGAGAGGATGGCTATCTTCATCAAAGTATATTATTTCAATATGGTGACACAGGGGCACCAATCGCACGTTCTGATAATTGGCGCCGGCGCCTCGGGCTCGGTCGCCGCCGCTCGCCTGGCAGCCGCCGGCTTCAAGGTGGTCTGTCTTGAGCAGGGCGACTGGGTTGGTCCGGCAGATTACATGAGTGCCCAACCAGAGGCTGAGATGGCATGGGTCGAGCGTTGGAATCCCGATCCCAATGTCCGCCAGGGACTGGCCGATTACCCTCTGACCGGCGACGCGGATGTTCGCCCCGTTATGTACAACGGGGTCGGCGGAGGGCTGGTGCAGTGGGCAGCCATGTGGCAGACGCTGCTGGCCTCGGACTTCAGGGTGCGGACACTCGACGGCATCGCCGACGACTGGCCGATCGGCTGGGGCGATCTGGCTGATTGCTACGCACAGGTGGCCCGTGACATGTCGGTGTCTGGCTTGGGCGGCGACCCGGCCCTGCCCGAGATGGATCCCTACCCCAACCCGCCGATATCCATCGGCAAGATCGGACGGGTTGCCGCCGAGGGGATGGACCGCCTGGGCTGGCACTGGTGGCCCGGTGCCAACGCAATTGCCTCCCGCCGCCACGGCAACCTTCAGGCTTGCCAGCGGCGGGGCACATGCATGATCGGATGTCCGGAGAACGCCAAGGCCACCCCCTCGCTCACCCACTGGCCTTCCGCGCAGGCCGCCGGCGCCCGCTTGGTGACCGGTGCTCGTGTGACGGCGGTCCCCGTGGACGAGCGGGGCCGAGTGCAAGGCGCTGCATACCTGGATCGCGATGGTGTAGAGCACTTCCAGCCGGCGCAGGTGGTGATGCTGGCCGCGAACGCGGTGGGGACCGCTCGTCTCTTGCTGTTGTCGGTGTCACCACGGTTCCCCGACGGTCTGGCCAACTCTTCGGGACTGGTGGGACGACGACTTATGCAGCATCCTTACCGCACGGTGACGGTCGTTTGCGAGGAGCCCCTCGACAGCTGGCAGGGTCCCTGGGGGCAGGTCATCTATTCGCTGGAGTTCGCCGAGACCCACCCCGACCGTGATTTCCTGCGCGGTGCCAAATGGATGGTGATGCCGCATGGAGGGCCCATGTTTGCCGCAGCGGAATACCAGGAGGCTCACCGCCGCGAGGACTTCAATGCCATGTGGGGAGCGAACTTCCATCGGGCGGCCGATGAGGTGTTCGGACACGCTTTCACCTGGGGCATCCAGGCCGAGGATCTCCCCGAAGACGACAACCGGGTCACCCTTGATCCGACGATGTGCGACTCGTCGGGACTGCCCGCCGCTCACGTCGAGTACCGGGTGTCGGAGAACACCAGAAGAATGCTCGACTTCAATGTGGCACGCGCCGTTGAGGCGGCAGAGGCATCGGGAGCAGTGTCCACCCTCGTGCGCGACGTGTGGCCTACCGGAATCGGTCATGTGCTGGGCACTACCAGGATGGGCAACGATCCTCAGACTTCAGTGGTGGATCGTTGGTGCCGCGCCCACGACGTGCCCAACCTCTATGTGATCGACGGCGGTGTATTTGTGACCGGCGGGTCGGCCAACCCAACCGCCACGATCATGGCGAACGCGCTACGGGTGACCGATCATCTGATCGAGGCTCGGGCGTCGCAGGAGACTCCTGCATGAGTGGCTCTGGGCCGACACCAGCCCAACGTCTCACGCTGGACCGTCTGGCCGATGTGCTCGTGCCTGAAAGACGAAATATGCCTGCGGCCTCAGCGGTCGGCGTTTCGGAGGGCCTGCTCGATCGGGTTCTGGAAGCTGCCCCTGCTCTTGCCGAGCCGCTGCTGTCTCTTCTCGATGAGGCACCTGTGGAAGGTCTCGATGCCTTCGTGCGCCATCTGGCCTCGCAGCGGCCCGGTGACTTTGGTGTGCTGTCCACGACTGTTGTGGGTGCCTATTTTCTCAGCGCCGAGGTACGTCGACTGATCGGCTATCCCGGCCAACAGCCCAGCCCGCTGTCGGTCGCATCCGAGACCGACTATCTCGACATGCTCGAACGGGTTTACGAGCGCCATCCCGGCTATCGGGAGTGCTCATGACCTACGTGATCGGTCCCACCTGCATTGATGTCAAAGATGCTTCCTGCGTGTCCAAATGCCCAGTGGACTGCATTTATGCGGGTGAGCGGATGCTCTACATCAATCCCGACGAGTGCATCGACTGCGGGGCTTGCGAACCGGCCTGCCCAGTGGAAGCCATCTATCCTGAGACGTTTCTCCCCGCTGAATACCAGGAGTTCACCGATATCAACGCTGGATTCTTCGAAGTGACCGGCCTCAAAGCACCAGGCGGTGCCGCTGGTGTGGGACCTGTCGACGCCGACCACCCGGTTGTGGGTGCCTGGCCGCAACTCCCGGCCACCTGAGATCACGCCTGTCAGCGGTCGTAGTAGCCGGAGTAGACGTAGACGCAGGGGACGTCGGCCCCGGCGTACATTTCTACGTTGCGGGGGTCGTCTTCGAGGGCGTAGAGCAAGTCGAATCCGTGGTGGCGGAGGTTGTCCACCTCGGTGGCCTTGTACGCCCGCGAGGGCCCGCCGCTGTTGGGGGGTCGTAAGATCAGCAGGTCCCAGCGGACCTCGTGCATCTTCAGCCAGCCCAGTGTGTCGCTGAGCAGGTGCCAGGGGCGGGCGGTGAGCAGCACCACCGTAAGGTCGGCGGCCAATGAGCCGACCAGGGCCACCGTTGCCTCCAGCGGGGGGTCGTCGGGGCAGCCGGCGAAGAACTCATCCCAGCGGCGGGCCTGGGCCAAGTGCTGGCGGTTGTTGCCGTCGGAGATCACCCCGTCTACGTCCACGATCACCGCGGGGCCGCCACCGATGGGGCCGTCCCGCCATCGCCAGTGGGAGGGACCGTCGTATTCGCTCAATCTTCTTGGGGGGATTCGGCGGCCCGGGTGCGGATCTCGTCCACCACCGACTGGTCGGCCAGGGTGGTGGTGTCGCCCAGGCTGCGGCCCTCGGCCACGTCCCGCAGCAGGCGGCGCATGATCTTGCCCGAGCGGGTCTTGGGCAGGTCGGGAACCAGCACCACCGTCTTGGGGCGGGCGATGGGCCCCAGCTTGGTGGCCACATGCTGGCGGACCTCCTCGCCCAGCTCGTCGGTGGCGTCGTGGCTGCCTCGCAGGATCACATAGCCGATGATGGCCTGGCCGGTGGTGTCGTCGGCCGCGCCCACCACGGCGGCCTCGGCCACCGCGGCATGGTCCACCAGGGCCGACTCCACCTCGGTGGTGGAGATGCGGTGGCCGGAGATGTTCATCACGTCGTCCACCCGGCCGAGCAGCCACAGGTAGCCGTCGTCGTCGACTTTGGCCCCGTCGCCGGCGAAATAGCGGCCCTCGAACCGGCTCCAGTACGTCTCCCGATAGCGCTCGGGATCGCCCCAGATGCCCCGCAGCATCGACGGCCACGGGCGGGTGATGGTGAGGTAGCCCCCGCCCCGCTCTACCGGGCGGCCGTCATCGTCCACCAGCTCGGCGAACACCCCGGGAATGGTGTGGGTGGCCGATCCCGGCTTGGTGGTGGTCACGCCGGGCAGCGGGGAGATCATGTGGCCGCCGGTCTCGGTCTGCCACCAGGTGTCCACGATGGGGCAGCTCTCCCCGCCGATGTGGGTGTGGTACCACATCCACGCCTCGGGGTTGATGGGCTCGCCCACCGTGCCCAGCACCCGCAGGCTGGACAGGTCGTGCTTGGCCGGCTCTTGGGCCCCCCATTTCATGAAGGTGCGGATGGCGGTGGGGGCGGTGTAGAGCTGGGTGACGCCGTAGCGCTCCACGATGTCCCAGAGGCGGTCGCGGCCCGGGGTGTCGGGGGTGCCCTCGTAGATCACCGAGGTGGCGCCGTTGGCCAG
>JAJDTA010000108.1 GCA_022827405.1 Acidimicrobiia bacterium | reverse complement strand
CCTCCGAGGACAAAACCTCAATCCAGACGCGCTCCTCCGAGCAAACACGCCGTGCCATACTGGACACCTCCACCGGTCGGTCGCTGACATTCCTGACCGGCCATCATGGCCGATCCGTCGCGACCACCGGTGGAGTTCACCAACCCTGTGGGTTGAGGCAAAAGCCAAGGACCAAGACATGGACAATGCTATCTCTATTCCGATCGACGACATCGACCTCGATGTTGGCAATCCAAGAATCAAGCATTACTTAGAAATGTATACGATCCTCAATGACGACCACATGCTCCTTGCATTAGGAGCTGGCGCCGAAGATGAAGGCAGTACAACGGCTATGGGATCCTATGAACGTTTAAAGCACTCCATCCGCGCATCGGGAGGGGTCATACAATCCATTATTGTCAAACCTTTGGACAATGGCAGATATTTGTGCATAGAAGGGAATACTAGAGTAGCAATATACCGGGAGCTCAGGAGAGAAGCGCAACATTCCGGGGGCACTAGAGACAAATGGGGACAGATACCCGCGCTAGTACGCACACAAATGGATGACACTGAAGCGCATAAGATTCGCTTGCAAGTGCATCTGGTCGGGAATCGACCATGGGATCCCTATTCCAAAGCGAAGTATCTCCACGAATTGAGAGAAGAACACAAGATGTCTTTCGACGAACTTGTCAGCTTTTGCGGAGGGTCGAAAAGGGATGTGATTCAATCTATCAATGCCTATGTAGATATGGAGACTCACTACAGGCCCATTGTTGAAGCTGAAGATGGAGATTTTGACCCACAGCGCTTCAGCTCCTTTGCGGAATTGCAAAAGCCAGGATTAAAGCAAGCGCTCTATTCTGCCAACTACAATGAAGAAGATTTCAGCAGGTGGGTAGACGAAAGAAAGATCCATCCACAAAATACAGTACGTCAACTACCACACATCTTAGACAACCCCGAGGCAAGGTCGATATTTCTGCGGGAAGGAGCCAGAAAAGCCATTAATTTTCTAAACGCTCCTGATCTTGACAAAAGCCTGAAAGACGCAACTCTTTCCCAGTTAGCTCGAGCACTACAAGAGAAGATTGGCCTTCTATCGTACGATGAGGCTAAAGGGATTTCAAATGACCCTGATTCCGAGGAATATCTCGATTTAAAGGATCTGTTAATCACAGTCAGTGGTCTATTAGGAGAACAGGGAGACTACCTATCGTGAAGTCAGGATCCGCGTGACTGAGAGCAAGCATCACCAAGCACTCGTCTCCAGAACTGCACGAGCAGTGCAGACTGCCTTACGGGGGCACTCAAACGTGAAATGTTATGTAGATGGAATACCTGATTCGGACGGTCACCCACCTACTATCCAAGGCTATCGCCCCGATGTGTATGCCGAGACCAGAGAAATAGTTGTAGTGGGGGAAGCCAAACCGCCGTGGGACTTGGAATCACCCAGAAGCGAACTGCAATTGAGGGCCTTTCTTAGATATGTCGAAAGTGATATGTTAAGGCACATGGTACTTGCAGTCGATTGGACCGACAAAGCAACGGCCAAGTCATTACTCAAGAGTATAGCCCTCAATTGGGAGTGCGTACGGGATCGAATTCACATTCTAGACGGCCGATACACGCTGTGTTTTGAACTTGACACCAAAGACCATGCTGCAATCTAACCGGAATAGGCAATACAAGGCTCACCATAGTGCACTTCCCTTTCAATTGGAAGCTGTGAGGGCGACAAGGGATCTTCCGTACGCAGCACTATTTCACGAACAAGGACTAGGAAAGACAAAAATTGCACTTGATTTGGCAATGTTTTGGCTATCCTCAGGCGTTGTAGATTCTGTCCTGATAGTAACAAAAAAGGGATTGGTGTCGAATTGGGAACAAGAGACTAGTTTTCATACCTCAATGCGCACCGTTGTTCTTGGACAAGACAGGAAGACAAACTTTTATTCCTTTAATCGTCCTTGCAGTTTGTACATTTCTCACTATGAAGTTATGCACAGTGAACGAGGTAGATTACTTCTTTTTGCGAGAACCCGTAGACTCGGTGTAATCCTGGACGAATCTCAACGTATAAAGAATCCTGAATCGCGGGCAGCAGTAGCTTTGCATAAATTGAGTCCCCTATTGGAACGTCGAGTAATCTTGACTGGCACTCCAGTCGCAAACCGACCTTATGACATTTGGTCGCAAATTTATTTCCTGGACCAGGGAGAGGCTCTTTCTCAAACGTTCGCAGGATTCAAGGCAGAAATGGATTTCAATAAGTCATTGGGCACTGACAAGGAAGCTACAGACCGTTTTGAAACTAGCTTAAGTACCGTTTGGGACAGGATTCGGCCTTTTACGATACGGGAAACAAAGCAAAGTGCAGAACTCAGTCTGCCGGATAAAACAGTGAAAAACGTTTCCGTCGCATTGGAGGACGAACAGGCCACACTTTATGAGCGATATCGGAACGAATTGGCAGCTGTAATCACAGTGGAAGATATGCCAACTCTAGATGACGCGGAGGTCGTGCTCAAACGATTACTACGACTTGTTCAAGTCGCCTCAAACCCTTTCCTTGTGGATCAGGGTTACAAGGGTGTTCCTAGCAAGTTTATGGCCTTGGACAGCATTATTCACAATAGGAATCCGTCAGATCCGAAAACGATAGTTTGGACGAATTTCAAGGACAATGTCGCCGCGATCGCAGATAGATATCTACATCTGGAACCAGCTCAAGTTCATGGTGGCCTATCCATGGTCGACCGCGAATTTAATATCCGAAAATTCAGGCAGCTATCTGCGTGCCGGGTACTTGTTGCCACCCCAGGCGCAGCAAAGGAAGGGCTTACGCTCACAGAAGCTAATCATGCCGTATTTGTGGATCGCAACTTTAGTCTTGATGACTACCTGCAAGCACAAGATCGGATTCATCGAATTTCCCAGACAGAGGAATGCGTCGTAGAAAATTTGGTCGCTGTTGATACCGTCGATGAATGGGTTGGCGAGTTGCTCGCCGCCAAACAACTGGCGGCTTCCCTTGTGCAAGGGGATATCGACAAGGAGGCATACTTGGCGGAGGCCACATACGCCTTTAACCACATTATTGAGAGTATCCTAAATACTACGGAGGAATAACATGACCAATAGTATTATGTTGCGGAAACGCGAAATTCCATTTGAACTGATTGAAGTTCCAGTTGTAGAACTAGCCTTTTACCCCGAAAACCCAAGGATCTATTCGCAATTCGTGAATTCTAACGATCGCACGCAACAAAATATCCAACAAAAATTGGAGCAAATGGAACATGTTCGAGATTTGCGTTCGCAGATAGATCGAGATGGTCAGGTCAACGAACCCTTGTTTTGCATGGAAGTTCCCAATGGTTCGATGCTACGGGACGATTACCGCTACCAAGTTCTTGAAGGCAACAGCAGACTGGCGGCACTTCGAATAGAGAAGAAGGGAACGTTGCCTCCGACACATGTGCCATGCAATATATTGGATTTTTCCGCCTACGATGAAACCATTCGAGAGAGCTTGATATTTTCACTTCTTGGTCAGTTCCATATCGTTGGTAAGACAAATTGGCAAAGTTATGAAAACGGCGCATACATATATCGTCGGTTCCAGAATCAACGTGTTTCGGAAGATGAGATTGCAAAAGAGATCGGATTGACCCCAGCTAGGGTCCGGCAAATGATCAACGCTTTTGGAATGATGCAGGAGGCTGGAGACGCAAATGCCAGCAAGTGGAGCTACTACGAGGCCTATGCTTCTAGTCGTAAGTTGCAAAACCTAAGGAATAAACATTCTGATTTCCACGATAGAGTTATCAGTTGCATCAAGGGTGACAAGTTTCCACGTGCAATGGACATGCGTGACAAATTGCCAGCCATAATGGGGAATAAACGATCTTGCAAGGTATTTTTGGACCCGGAAGTGGAAGAGCCCTTTGAAGATGCTTTGGCAATCGCTGACCTGAGTGGAGATACGGACGCAGTGTTTAGGAGACTGCAGCGCTTTCGTAAAGACCTAGCCCAGGACACCACCCAAACGCAAGTTCGCAAGCTTCTGCAGAAGGACAGCTCGCGTGGTCAGACAGAGTACGAGCTAGAACGGGTTGTGAAGTCTGCCAGTCAGCTCTTGGCGAGGAACCAGAAGAAACCAAAAGGTTCTAAGTCCTAGCTGATTGGGCCGACGTGAGAAAGACTTTGTCCACGGTAGCGATTTTCCAGGGCCCGTCTGGTCTAGGTGTTCTTCAGGGAACTCAGCCCTACCTCATGCTTCCTCTTCGCTTGAACCGTTCTTCACTCCCATAGACGCTAATGCGAATACCGTGTCAATGAGGTCTGTGGCAGAGCCCGGCGAAGGGGCGAGAGCGGCAAGGGCACCGAAGACTCGCTGGTAGACAGCCACTTCCTGAAGAGAAAGGTCTCCGAACGGCTGTTGCTTGGCAGGAGTGGAAAAGCTGGCCAAATTGTCTTCTGCATCCTTCAACCTCTCAAGCGCCGCTTCGTCGAGGTTGTCATCTCTGACAGTATTGCGAAGTTGCACAAGTTCCTGCAGGGCTTCCTGCGCCAAGGCGTCCGAGTCTGTCATCGTCAGGTATCCAGATGTTGCCAGAGCATGGAGATCTTCGATGTGGCACAGAGATGAGAGAGTCTTCCTCGCACGGTTTCGGGTCGTGGACTCCCGCCGGCAACGGGTGCTGACACTGCGTAGGACGGGACCTAGCTGGTTTTCGAGGTTTCTAAGGTGAGGTCCTGGCTGAAAATAGTCACGCCTGGAGTTGGGAACGATTCGTGGCTCCAGAATGTGCAACTCTCCTACGCACCATCGGTTGAAGCGCTCTTCCACAAAGAGGTCGTCAAACACTGTCTCGTCACCAATCTGTATGTTCCCCAATCTGGCACGAATTCCACGAACTCGCTGCTCCTTTGGAATCGCGCCGAGATATGACGAGTGTGCTATCCAGCCGATTGCTGCTAGCTGCTCGTCGTCGAGGCTGGGAATTTCGAGCTTTTCGAATTCCACAAATTCGGCGTCCTTGTTGGCAGAGAACCTGATTGATTGGCTGTATGGCCTTTCTACTGGAGTTGGATCTCCTTCTAGCATCACTGCCAATGTGAGCGGGGAAGGAATGCCATCGAATAGTTTCTCGGTCTCCTCGGCGAAGGGAAACTCTACACTCATGGGAACCGGACATACTTCCCCGATGTATTTACGCACAGCGTCACGGTTTAGAAGTGGCTCAGTAGAGTGGCGAGCTACGTCCGCGATTTCGACTTCAAAGAAGTGCTCGGGGTAATCCGAACCTTGCAGAGTTTCTACTTCGACGCAGTCAAGTATCGCCTGGTCTAATTCTGCTTCCGTGGAGGTCACCTCAGGGAGCCGGTCGCTGTACCAAGTGATACGAGATACCGATTGATCTCCCCGGGCGCGTGTAGTGAACGATACGGTCTTGGCGAAAGCGAGCCCAGCGAGGCGACCGACACCCCTAAAACCTCTGTCTATGCCCAATTTCTTGTCGCTGCGTCCGATCGGCAATAGGCATTCAAGCGCTTCTTTGTGGGACATGCCGGGCCCGTAGTCGCGAATCCTGATCCGGCGCTCAACGACATCAAGCGCTATGTCGACTCTCGGCGTTCCGATAGAGACACTCTTCACAGCCGCGTCAGCTGCATTTTGTATGTACTCACGATAGATGGACAGCGGGTCATCATACATGCCGGTTGTGACCAAACTGAGCAATCCCGCACCCGAGAGGACAGGGGTTCCCGAAGAATCCGACTGGCCTAGCAATTCCAGGCTCATACGAGCTGCGTACCCTTGACCGCTAATGCTTCATCATGATCGAAGAGCCCAGCGTCTTCGACGACTTCATCTTCTTCCAGATAGTCCTCGTTACCAATCATTTTCGTCATGAGCTGACGACTATACGCCTCTACATTCTCACCGGTGTTAAGGCCGTGAAATATCATCAACTGTCGGATTTGATGGTCAATAGCTCGGTCACTGGCCAATTCTCTAAAGTGTCTTGGACCGATTCCATTCCCATTTGACGAATTGGCGAGAAGATGTACAAGTTCGTTTTCTTGGGACTCTGAGAGTTTCCTGCGCAGTGATTCGTACTCCTCTCTTTGAGCCTGCCCTTCCCCCACTTCAAAATGCTCCCTATGGAAGATGAAGGCGTGCGGAAGTCTGAGCAGCCGTTCGAAACCTTCAGGATCTTCCCCGTAGGCCCTCACGAAGAACGACGGGCTGCCGCTGACCACTCCCTTGGTCGCTTGGAGCATTATCTGGAATGAGCGGAGGTAGTAGCGATTCCACTTTTCGCCCACATGCGACCGGTCCTTCAGTGTCACTGGTTGGTAACGCATCGGAAATGACCAGATTCGAATACCCAGTTCTTCGTTGAGGTCGATATTGAGCCGCATTCGCTGGTAGAGATCTGTAGGAGCGTCCATGAAGTTGTACAGCATGTAGTTGGACAGCGAGGTGATCTGGTTGTCGGCCGCCATGCGAATCGACTTCTCGTAGACCTTCCTCACGCCAATGTGATCGAAGGCGATCCGCAGAGGGCTGATACAGATCGTCGACATCTCGCGGAGAAACATCTCGGATTTGGCGAGGATCCGTGCGTCCACGCCTTGATTGAAGTCCACCCGGCGCTTTACCGGCCTGCTGCCGTCCCGTGTCAGTCTGGCTCCCGGCGTGAAGCCCATATCGCGAATCTCGGCGATCACCTCCTTGTAGCGAGCCGATGCCGTGATGTTGTTGTCCATCAGCACGAGATCCTTCTTCTCCCCGTGCCTCCCGACCACCCCTTCAACCAGATTGGTTAGGGGAGGCATTTCACGTTGTGCACCTTCCAGCTTGGGTACCCCACAAAATGAGCAACTTCTCACGCAGCCCCGAGACGCGTATCCGAAGTAGGCGTCATTGACCGGGTAGCTGTAGGCAATGTGGTCAAGGATGCCGTAGTTGGGTACCAGCTCTTCGATCGGCGTACCCGTCAGGTCATGGGCACCAAACTCATAGTCATCTGCCGACAGGGCTAGAGCCGCAGCAGGCGGGCCATCCAACAAGCCCTTGATGAAGCGGACTCCGGCCCATCTGGGCTCGTTCAGGAATGCCTCGTGCATGAGAGACACTGCAATGCCACCAGCGAACACTCGCTCTGGCTGGTTGCCAGCCGCGCGTATGGCGAAATCGATAGCCGCCGCCGTGCGCTTCCACTCGAAAGTGAACAAGGTGGTTACGTACACGCGATCCCACGCCCGATTCAACACTTCCTTGTCTTCGCCCTTTATGAAGGTAACTCGATCATCCCGCCCGTAAGGGCCGTGATACGCGGCGAGCTTCATCAGACCCAACGGCGGGTACTTATTGGGGTAGCCAGGCTCAATAAGCAGGACGTCCCTCGGCGACATCAGGACCTCCTAAGCCGCGGATGCAGACTGCCTAGCAAGTTGGGTTCCATGCGTAGCACATCGTGTCAGAAATTTGGACCATGAACGAGTACCGCGGGTACGACGAACGGCTTTCGAGGTCGCGCAGATGACACCATTCCACGGCGGCACCTTCGCCTCCGGGTCTGGTCCAGCATTTTCGGCACATTGCCCTTCCGATGCATCGGCACTTGCACCCTCCAACAACCAATTGATGCCAGGGTACCGCCCGTTGGGAAAGCGGAAGGCCGGCAGCGGGAGCGATGAGTCGAAAGACTCTGCCCACTTAGCGATTCCGCCGAAGTCTCCCATGGCCAAAGTCTGTCAGCTTGGCCATCTTGAACCTCCCAGGGACACCCACAGCCCTCAACCGCGCAAACAAACCCGCGACGCACCACTAGTTAGCCAGCTCCCACTCCTCCAGGTTCCAGTTGAAGCTTTCCAAGGTGGGGTTGTCTTGGATGTTCTGGATTTTGTCGTTCCAGGCCAAGAAGAAGGGGAGCTGGTACACGGGTGTATTGGGGAGGGTTTCCCACATGAGAGCGTCGGCCTGATTGAGCAGGTCGGCTTGGCGGTCGGCGTCGAGGGTGAAGGTGGCCTCAGTAAGTAAGTCATTGACCCGGTCGTCTACGTAGGCACCGGGGTTGCTGTCGCTGCCGGTGCCGAACACTTGCAAAGCAGAGGTGGCCGGTAGAGGTCCGCCTACCCAGGCGAAGATCACCAGATCGAAGTCGCCGGGGGGGCCGGGCGGGTCGTTGGTTGAGCCGAATACCGGGCCGAAGATCTCCCCGCCGGGCAGGTTGTCAATGGTGATCCTGATCCCGGCTTCAGCCAGCTGGTTCTGCACCAGTTCTTGGAACTGCTCCCGGCGGTCATTGCCGCCGGTGGTGCGGATGCGCAGGCTCAGCTGCCGGCCGTCTTTGGCGTATACGTCACCGTCGAGTTCCCATCCGGCGGATTCCAGCACGGCGCGGGCTGCGGCTACGTCTCGCTGTTGGAACTCAGCCGGAGTGTTGTCCACATACTGGGCTTGGCCGTTCATATAGATCCGGTTGCCCAGTGGTTGGGCCGACTCCGAGAACGGCCGCATGAGCGCGGTCACGATCAGCTCTCGATCGAGCGCCAAAGCGATGGCATGGCGCACCTCCACCGGGACCGTGGCAGTGTTGAACGTGATGTGCTCCCAGGTGGGTCCGAAGGTTATGGAGGATTCCACTCCGCCTATGCCGTTGATCTGTTGCACCAAGTCCACTTGGGGTTGCGGATAGATCACGTCTACTTCGCCGTTCTCCAGTGCGAGGGGCAGGTTGCCCACGTCACTGATGAACCGGAAGGTGACCTCGTCGATATGGGGGCCTTCGCCGAACCAGGTGGGGTTGGCCACCAAGGTCAGGTCGCTGCCCGGGTTGTACTCGTCTACCACATAGGGGCCGGCGCCCAACCCGGCGTCAGTTCGAAAGCCGTCGCTCCAGTCGCGGCCCAGGTGGGCGGGCGGGAAGGGCCCGGAAAACAGCAGGATGTACTCCACGAACGGCTGGCCTTCTGGCCAGCTCAGCCGCACGGCTTTGTCGTCCACCACCTCCAAAGTGGCGCTGTCGAAGCCGGAGATGTTGGCGCAGTCGTCTTCGGGGTCGTTGCAGTTCTCGAAATAGAACACCATGTCGTCGGAACTCACCGGGGTTCCGTCGCTCCAGGTGGCGTCGGCCCGCAGCCGGTACTCCACCACCAAGGGGTCCTCCTGGATAATGGTGGGCAGCGTTTCGCAGAAGTAGGGCTCGAAGGAGAAGTCGGGACGGGTCCGCGTGCATGTGGGCCACACCGCTCGGATGACCTGGCGGCCGGCCAGGAGGTTGTCTCCGGCGGTCAGATTGTTGAAGTTGGTGAGCTCCTGCTCCAGCCCGATAACCACGCTGGTGGGCTGCTCTTCGCCTCCAGTGCTGGGCTCATCCACTTCTGTGGGTGCCGCGGGGGCACCTTCAGGTTCCGACGGGGCCGCCGCCGGTTCGTCAGCGGCCGGAGAGGGCGAATCGTCGTCATTGCCGCAAGCCGAGCCCACCAGGGCAAGCGCCATCAGGGCGATAGCCAGCTTGTGGAACTTGGGGCTAGCCTTGGTTTCTCTTGTTTTCTGCACGCCGCACACGATATCCCGGTCGTCGGATGTCGCTGGGGTAGATAGCATGGAGGCGAAGGGAACATTTCCGGGTGCCCGGCGGTTGTAACCTCAACCGGTAGCGAAGGAGAGAGAGCAGTGACATTGGATACCGTCCGCAACCCAGCGGCCCTCATCGAGATCACCGAGTTGGTGGATCGGCTGCTGGACGCCATCGATGGGGAGCTCACCAGCCGCTCCCGGGTGGTGGACGGACTGTTGGACCTGCGTCTCGCGGCCGCCGAACTTCCCGAGGTGGTCGCCCAAGTGGACGACTGCCTGGCCACGCTTCCCGGCAACACCACGGTGGCCAACCTGTGGTGGATGGAGACGTTGGCCGACCTCCGCACGGCTGCTTCTAACTAGGTTCCCCCGGCGGGTCTGCGGACTCGTTGTTTCGCGCGACTTCCGGCTGCCCAGCGGACTCGTTGTTTCGCGCGACTTCCGGTGGCTGGCGGGTCCTGTCACCTACGGCGGCTTGGCCGTCGGTGCGGCCAAGTCCGCCTGCGGCGCCACCCCCCAGCCACCTGGGTGGTGCTCTTGTCCGCTGGGCAGCCTGTGTGTTGCACCTGTTCGCAGACCCGCCTCCTTTCTTTAGCTGCGGGGCGAAGGATCGGCTGCACTGAAATAGGTGGGGGGATACGCTCGCGGGTGGGACGGGAGGTGTCTGATGACGGTGACTGAGTCTTCGGTGGTGGGGAGTAGGTTGCTTCGGAAGGAGGATCCGGAGTTGCTTACTGGGGAGGCCCGGTTTGTGGATGATCTGGACCTCACGGGGGCGCTTTGGGTGGCTTGTGTGCGGAGTCCTCATGCGCATGCTCGCATCAATTCGGTGGACTTGAGTGCGGCTCTTGATGCCGACGGGGTGGTGGCTGTTTATTCGGGGGCCGATCTGGCTGAGTCTTGGGGGCCGTTGCCGTGTGCTTGGCCGGTTACTGATGACATGAAGAATCCGGCCCATCTGCCGATTGCGGTGGACAAGGCCAACTATGTGGGTGATGTGGTGGCGGTGGTGCTGGCTGACGACCGCTATGGGGCGGCTGATGCGGCTGCCTTGGTCGAGGTGGAGTATGAGCCACTCGATGCGGTGGTCGATCTTGAGGATGCTGTGGCGGACAGCGTCGTCATCTACGAGGACTTGGGCACCAACTCCTCCTATACCTGGGAGCTGACTCCTGATGCCGACGCGGTGGAGGCCGCGTTTGCCGCCGCCGACCACGTGGTGTCGGAGCGCTACATCCAGCAGCGATTGATCCCTGCGGCTATGGAGCCTCGGGGGGTGATGGCGGTTCCCTCGCCGTTCGGGGGCGACATCACCATCTACTCGGCCACCCAGATTCCCCACATCCTCAAGGTCATGGTGGCCCTTACCCTGGGTTTGCCGGAACAGAAGGTGCGGGTGGTGGCTCCCTCGGTAGGGGGTGGGTTCGGCTCGAAGCTGAACGTGTACGCCGAAGAGATCATGTGTACTGCTCTGGCGCTGCGCCATGGCGTGCCGGTGCGCTGGACTGAGGGCCGCTCCGAGGCCGCCGGGTCTACCATCCAGGGTCGGGGCCAGATCCAGGACATCGAGTTGGCCGCCGACGCCGAGGGCCGGATCAGCGCGGTGCGGGTGAAGCTGGTGGCCGACATGGGGGCCTACCTCCAACTTGTGACCCCGGGTGTGCCCCTCTTGGGCGCCTTCTTGTACCACGGCTGCTACGACATCCCGAACTATTCCTTCGTGTGTACGGGGGTGTTCACCAACATGACCCCCACCGACGCCTACCGGGGGGCGGGCCGGCCCGAGGCCACCTACGCCATCGAGCGGGCCATGGACGCACTGGCCGCCGCGGTCGGGGTTGACCCCGCCGAGATCAGGAGGCGCAACTTCATCGGCCCTGAGCAATTCCCCTACGAGTCGGCCCCTGGGCTGATTTTCGACAGCGGCAACTATCCCCAGGCCCTACAGCGGGCCTTGGAGTTGGTGGACTACGACGGATTGCGGGCCCAGCAGGCCGAGCGGCGGGCCTCCGGCGATTCCCGCCATCTGGGGGTGGGCCTGTCGAGCTATGTGGAGATGTGCGGACTGGCCCCCAGCCGGGTTCTGGCCTCGCTGAACTACGCGGCTGGCGGATGGGAGTCGGCCACCGTAAGAGTGCTGCCCACCGCCAAAGTGCAGGTGGTGACCGGCACCTCACCCCACGGCCAGGGCCATGAGACGTGCTGGTCGATGATCGTGGCCGATCAACTCGGCGTCGAACCCGACGACGTGGAGGTACTGCACTCCGACACCGCCATCTCTCCGCTGGGGCTCGACTCCTATGGCTCCCGGTCGTTGTCGGTAGGCGGCACCGCGGTGTACATGGCGGCCGACAAGGTGATCGACAAGGCCCGGCTGATTGCCGCCCACCAGATGGAGGCCAACGTGGAGGATTTGGAGTTCTCCGACGGCACGTTCCAGGTGAAGGGCCAGCCCGACGCCGAGATGCCGCTGGCCGCGGTTGCCTTCGAGGCCTTCACCGCCCACAACCTGCCCGACGGCATGGAGCCCAACCTGGAGGGCCACATGACCTGGGACCCGCCCAACTTCACATTCCCGTTCGGAACCCACGTGGCCGTGGTGGAGGTGGACACCGAAACCGGCGAAGTGGAGATGGTGGAATACGTGGCCGTGGACGACTGTGGCAACCAGATCAATCCGATGGTGGTTGAGGGCCAGATCCACGGCGGCATCCTCCAAGGGGTGGCCCAGGCTCTGTGGGAGGAGGCCGCGTTCGACGCCGACGGCCAGCCCCGCAACGTCAGTTTCCTGGACTACCTGGTGCCGTCATCGGCCGAGACCCCCTCGTTCCGCACCGATTCCACGGTGACGCCCAGCCCCACCAACCCGATGGGAGTGAAAGGCATCGGCGAGGCCGGCACCATCGCGTCCACTCCGGCGGTGATCAACGCCATCGCCGACGCGCTGTCGCCCCTGGGAATCACCGATGTGGAGATGCCCGCCACGCCGGAGCGGATCTGGGGATTGATCTCCGGTTCCTAGCCCGAGAGGGCAAGGGCGGCGTTGATCAGGCCGAGGTGGGAGTAGGCCTGGGGGTGGTTGCCGAGTAGGCGCTCGCTGGCGGGGTCGTATTGCTCGGGGAGCAGGCCGGTGGGGCCGCACAGGTCGAGGTAGCGGTCGAACAGGGCCCGGGCGTCGTCAAGCTGGCCGATGAGCACGTAGGCCTCGATCAGCCACGATGTGCAGATCAAGAATCCGCCCTCGGTGCCGGGCAGCCCGTCGTCGTGGCGGTAGCGGTACACCGTCTGGCCGTCGCGCAGCTCGCTCTCCACTGCTTTGAGGGTGGAAACGAAGCGGGAGTCGTCGGGGGGGAGCAGCCCGCTCAAGCCGATCCACAGCAGGCTGGCGTCCAAGTCTGTCGCACCGTAGGCGGTGGTGTATGAGCGGCGCTGCTCGTTCCACCCGTTCAAGATCACGTCGGCGGCGATCTGGTGGCGAAGCGGGCTCCAGTACGAGGCCAGCTCCGGGTCGATGCGCTCGGCGATCTTGATGGCCCGGTCCACCGCCATCCAGCACATGACCTTGGAGTGGACGTGGTGGCGGGGCGGGCGGCGCTCCTCCCAGATGCCATGGTCGGGCTCATGCCAGCGGGTGGCCACCGCGTCCACCACTGCTTTGACCACCTCCCAGTGCTGATCGGTGAGGATCACCCCGGCCTCGCACAATCGCCAGGCCAAGTCCACCACCGGACCAAACACATCGAGCTGCACTTGGTGCTCGGCGGCGTTGCCGATCCGCACCGGGCGGCTGCCGGCGTAGCCGGCCAGTTCGGGCAGCACCGCCTCGGGCAGGGCCTCGTCGCCCACCAGCGGATATACCGGGCGGAGCTGTTCGGGGCCGGGGAGATGCTCCACCCGGTCGAGGATCCAATCGAGCAGATGGCAGGCCTCTTGGCTGCTGCCCAGGGCCAAGAGCGCCGCTGCGCTCATGCTGGCGTCTCGGGGCCAGCAGTACCGGTAGTCCCAGTTGCGGACGCCGCCCATCACCTCGGGCAGGCTGGTAGTAGCGGCGGCCAGGATCGCTCCCGAGGGTTGGTGGCACAGCGCCTTGATCACCAGCGCGGAGCGCTCCACTTCCTCGGCGGCCACCGATGGCAGCGTGAGATCTTGGGCCCAGTCACGCCAGTACTGCTCGGTAGCCTCCCGGCGATCGGCCTCTGGCGTGTCCGACCAGCCAAACCGGCCGGGAACGCCCAGACGCAGCATTAGCTCCAGCGGCGCGCCGTCGAGCTGCACCTGGGCCACCGCGGTCTGATGAGGACCGTCGTCCACGATTTCCCAGCGCACGCCGGGCGCGGTGAGCATCATGGTCTCGGCTGCGCCGGTGATCTCCAGGCCGTCGCCGATGATGTGCAGACCGGTGGGGGCTCGGCCGAAGTCCAAGCGGGGGGCGAACTCGATGTTGATCTGCCCGGTGCCCTCAATGGCCCGAATCAAGGTGGTGCGGCCTGCTGTTCTAAAGGGCCGCCCACGGGAGCAGTCCAGGTAGTCGGTAACCGTCACGTCCGACCATCGGGTCTCGGCGATCATGGTGCCGTCCAGGTAGCGGTGGGATATGGGCGGGCTGTCGTCATGACGGCTGATGGAGAAGTGCCCGGCCCGGGCGCCGCCGAGCAATCCGGCGAACACCGCCGGGGAGTCGGCCCGGGGATGGCACATCCAATTCACTGAGGCGTCGGCGGTGACCAGCGCCACCGTCCGCTGGTCGCTGAGCAGGCTGTGGCGCTCTATGGGAAGGGCGTGCTCGCCCATGAGCCAGGCCCGGCGACGCTCGGCCAACAGGGCCAGCATCTGAGCCACCGACTGAGGGTCGTCCAAGCGGCTCCGAGCCAGGGTCGGCCCCTGGCCCACTTTCACGCCGAAGTCGGGGCCGGTCAATCGGACGAAGGCGTCCTCGTCGGTGACGTCGTCGCCCGCGAAGACCACCGCTTCGGCTGACACGTCGGTTCGCAATCGGTCGAGGGCGTCGCCCTTGTTGAGGTCGAGCACCGATAGTTCCACCACCATTTTCCCGGTTTTGACGTGGACGCCGTCCCATCTGCCTGGACCTTTCAGCACGTCGTCCACCGCCGCGGCAGCTATCTCGGGGTCGGCCTTGCGGTAGTGGAAGGCCACTCCGGCCGGCTTGGGTTCAATAATGAACCCGTGGTCGCGCCGGGCGATGTCGTACAACTCCTCCAGCACCCGGTCGCGTTGCTCCCGCTGCTCGGGGGGCAGGTCGTTGGCGAAGCCCACGTCGAACTCGGTCCCGTGGCTTCCCACCAGGTGGATCTCCTCGGGCAGGCGGCTCAGCGCAGCCAGATCCCGCAGCGCCCGCCCCGAGATCACCGCCACATGGGTGTCGGGCATGCCGGCGAGTTGGCGCAGCGCGGCCACAGATTCCCGGAGGGGACGGGCCTCATCGGGGTTGTCGATGATGGGGGCCAGCGTGCCGTCGTAGTCGCAGGCCACCAGCAGTACCGGAACCCGGGCCAGCTCCCCCAGCCGGGCGTCCACCTCCTCGTCCGACATCAATGGGCCAGCCCGGACGCTCTCGGTCATGGGCAGGCCTCTAGGCGGGCCAGGAAGCGTTCAGCCCACCTTTGGGCGGTATTGGAACGAACAATTCGCCTCATGGTCCGCATGGCCGGCTCGGCTTCGCCAGTGGGGCGGTGGGCAGCGGCCTCCATGGCGGCTTTCAGGCCCTCGATGTCGTGTGGATTGATCAGCTCGGCGGTTCGCAGCTCCTGGGCCGCCCCGGTGAACTCCGACAGCACCAGCACTCCGGTGTTGTCGGGGCGGGAGGCCACGTACTCCTTGGCCACCAGGTTCATGCCGTCGCGCAGCGGGGTCACCAGCATGATGTCGGCAATCAAGTACATGGCCACCAGCTCTTCGATGGGCTGGCTCTGGTGAAGGTAGTGGACCACTGGGCGGCCCATCACCCCAAAGTTCCCGTTGACGTCGCCCACCATCTGCTCCACCTCTCGGCGGACCTCGGCATAGCCGGTGACTTGGGAGCGGCTGGGTTCGGCGATCTGCACCAACGCGCAGTCGTCCACCGCGAGCCGCCCTTCGGCCAACAGCTCCCGGAAGGCCCGCAACCGCACCTCGATGCCCTTGGTGTAGTCCAGGCGGTCCACCCCCAGCAGCACGGTGCGGGGCGAGCCCAGGGTCTGTCGGATCTCCGCCGCTCGGGCCTGCACGGCAGGGTCGGCGGCCAAGCCGGCGATCCGGTCGGTGTCGATGCCGATGGGGAAGGCGCCCACTTGGGTGGCTCGGCCGCCGTGCTGGATCAGCCTTCCGGTGGTCTTGGCGCCGGTTATGCGGTTCACCGCCCGGCAGAAATTGTCGGCGCCCAGCGGGGTTTGCAGGCCGATCAAATCGGCCCCCAGCAGCCCGTTGATGATCTCGGCCCGCCACGGCAGCCGGATGTACAGCTCGCGGGCCGGGAAGGGGATGTGGAGGAAGAACCCGATCCTCAGGTCGGGCCGGGCTGCACGCAGCAGGCCGGGAACCAGCAGCAGGTGGTAGTCGTGAATCCACACGGTGGCGTCGGGGACGGCGAGATCAGCCACGGTGGCGGCGTAGCGCTGGTTGACGGTTCGGTAGGCGTCCCACCAGGTGCGGTGATATTGGGGGGGCACGAGGGCGTCGTGGAACAGGGGCCAGAGCGTGGCGTTGGAAAACCCCTCGTAGGAAAGCTGAAGCTCTCCCTGGCTGACCCCAATCGGGTGGCACTGGAAGCCGTCTACCTCGAATGGATCAGTCCCCGGGCCGGGAACACCGGTCCAGCCGGCCCACACCGCGTCGGGATTGCCCGACATGACCGGTCGCAGAGCCGACACCAGCCCACCGGGGCTGGGAACCCACTTTGCGGTGTCGCCCTCCCACACCCGCCTCACCGGGAGCCGATTGGCCACGACGACGAAGCTCCACTTCTGGTCATCGGCGGCCATTTGGCCAAAATATCGCGCTGCCAACTGAGAGCAGAGGTTGTTATGCTGATCGGCGAGGTGGCCCCGGCCCGGTGGGCCGAGTCCGGTTTTGAATTTGACGTGCCGGGCCGGGGCCACTCCTTACGTTATCGGGCAAGTGCGACGTTTCATCTAAATGAATGTAAATAGGTGAAATCAGTCGAGAACCAGGAGCTGATCGGGCAGCTCTCGGTCGTCGGCGACTTCGATCACCACTCGGCTGAGCGTGCCGGTGAAGGGGAACTGGCCGGTGGTGCGGGGGCTGGGGGACGGAGCCTTGGTGAAGCCCACGCTGATGCCCACCGCGTGGATGTGGGTGTTGTGGGTGATGGGCATGTCCACCGAGGCGGCTTCGACGCCGTTCACCAGGAGTCGGCCGGTGCCGGCGTGGCTGCCGGTGCGCTCGAAGGCAGCGGTCACCGTGACTGGTCCGGAGGGCAGCGCCTCTGCGGTTTCGGCCACGTAGTGCTCCCAGGCCATGTTGTAGTCCCATACCAGCCGCCCGTCTTGGATGAACAGAGCGAAGCCTGACGCCACGTCGCCGCAGGCCACCAGGGTGCCGTCGTCACCGTCGGCCCGGTTGAGCTCCACGGAGATCTCGTAAGACACGTTCTTGAGGTCTGGGCAGCCGTCGCTGGGGATGTACGCCCCGTTGTAGTACACAAATCGGGACCGGGTGGTGATGGGCCGGGGCTTGGGCACGTGGAACCGCTCCAGGATACGGTCGTCCAGGGGCAGTACCTGATAGTCGCGGGCCGCCTCCCACCAGCGGTCTATCAAGGCGGCCAGTCGCTCGGGCTCGGCCTCGGCCAGGTCTCGGGCCTCCGAGAAGTCTTGATCGAGGTGGTACAGCTCCCAGCGGTCGTCGTCGAAGCTCTCTCCCTGGATGTGGCGGGTTACCGCCTTCCACCCGTCGACCCACATGGCCCGGTGGCCGAGCATTTCGTAGTACTG
>JAJDTA010000167.1 GCA_022827405.1 Acidimicrobiia bacterium | reverse complement strand
CGAACTGGCGCCGGCCCATGAGCGGATCGAGGAAGCCGCTGATCACCTCGCGCACCAGCGACTCGTAGTTGCCGATGGATCGGGGGGTGAACGAGCGGGACACCAGCTTGCGATAGCGGGTGTGCTCGGGCGGGTCCATGGAGATGATCATCCCCGTCTCGGTGGGCTCGCCCGAGGCCAGCTGCTCGTAGGTTTGGCCGTGAGTGGAGGTGAAGGTGTCGTAGTCGCGGTGGCCGGCCACCACGTCTTCAAAGCGGCTCAAAGCGTAGAAGTCGTACTGCTCGCTGTAGTAGCAGGGGGCGTGGTCGCGCAGATCGGCGTAGGTGTCGTAGGGATCGTCGAAGAAGTCCCGGCTGAACGGATCGAACTCAACGGTCTTCGTGCTCATGGGCCCAATTATTGACTATTGGCCGCCGGTGTCAAACAGTGCGGTGCCGATGGCCTCGGCGGCTTCTTCGGTGGGGCCCTGCCAGGCGATGGCGCCGTGGTCGAGCAGAACGGCCCGGTCGCACAGGGCCAGGGCGTGGCCCATGTGCTGCTCGACGATGAGCAGGGAGGTGCCGGCGTCGCGGATGCGGCCCAGCACGGAGTACACCTCGTCGGTGACGATGGGGGCCAGGCCCAAAGACAGCTCGTCGGCTATGAGCAGCCGGGGGCTTTCCACCAACACCCGGGCCATGGCCAGCATGCGCTGCTCGCCGCCCGACAGGGTGCCGGCGATCTGGCGGCGGCGCTGGGCGATGGGGGGGAACAGCTCGAAGGCCCGGGTCAGGGCGTTGCGCACCCCGGAGCGGTCGTGGGTGCGGGAGAAGGCCAGGGTCAGGTTCTCCTCCACGGTGAAGTCACCGAACACGGCCCGCCCCTCGGGCACGTGCACCACCCCGGCCTTGGCATAGCGGTGGGCCCGCACCTTGGTGAAATCGTTCCCGTCGACCATGACCTCGCCCTCGGTGGGCTCCACCAGGCCGCTGGCCACCCGGGCGACGGTGGTCTTGCCCGCACCGTTGCGGCCGAGAAGGGCCACGGTCTCGCCCTCTCCCACCGTGAGGGACACGTCGAACAAAGCACGGAACGGACCGTAGGCGGCATTCACATGGCGCAGTTCCAGCACGGGAATCTCCAGCGGGGCGGGGGCGGCCCTCTCAACAGGGATGGGGGTGGCAGTGTCGGTCTCAGCGGGGCCGTTCATTGCGTGCCCGCCACAAAATCGCCCAGGTAGGCGGCTCGCACCTCGGGGTCGCTCATCACTTCGGGGGTGGGGCCGTGGGTTATGAGCTTTCCGAAGTTGAGAACGTAGGTGCGCTCGGTGAAGGAGGCCACCAATTCCACATCGTGCTCCACCAGCAGCATGCCGAAACCCTGCTCAAGCTGGATGCGGGCCAGGGTCTCGGCCAGGGCGTTGGTCTCGGCCCGGTCGAGCCCGGAGGAGGGCTCGTCGAGCAGCACCACTCGGGGCTGGGTCATAAGCGCCCGGGCCACCTCCACCAGCCGGCTCTGGCCCAGGCTGAGGGCCTCGATGGGCTCGTCGCCCATGCCGCCCAGCCCGAGGCTCTCGAGCAGGGCGTCGCAGCTCTCGATCTCGGCGGGCTTGGGCAGGCCCAGGCCGAGCACGTCTTTCCACAGAGCGCCGGTGCCGCTGCGGATGCGGTGGGCGAACAGCAGGTGATCTCGCACCGACGAGCCGCTGAACAGCTCCACCCGCTGGAAGGTGCGGCCGATGCCGAGGTGGGCCCGGCGGTAGACGGGCAGCCGGGTGATGTCGTGCCCGGCGAAGCCCACCGACCCGGCGTCGGGGCGCAGCAGGCCCAAAAGGCAGTTGAACAGGGTGGTCTTGCCCGCGCCGTTGGGGCCGATGAGGCCCACCCGCTCGCCTTCTTCGAGCGCGATGCTCACATCTTGCAGAGCGGTGATGCCCGCGAACCGCTTGGTGATGCCGTCGGCCACTAGCAGGCTCACGGCTCATCTCCCGTTTCGGCTTCGGCGTCGGCCGTGGGCCCGTCACCGGCTGTGGCCCCGGCAGTGGCCATCGCCGGCTCACGGCGGGCGAACATGCGCTGCATCAAGGCCTGCGAGCGCCGCTTGCCGTGCTCGAGCAGGCCCTCGGGATGGCGGGCGAAGGAGATGGCGGCAAAGCCGAACAGCACGTATCGCCACGCCCCGTCGAGCCCGAGCCAGCGGTGGAGCACCAGCTCGGGGAAGATCACGAAGGCCACCCCGGCCTGGATGCCGCCCTCCACGGTGCGGGTGCCCAGCACTACCACGATCACCAGCCAGAACAGCCCGGTCTGGGGGTCGAAGTTGGCCTCGTATCCCACCAGCCTCTCCTCCATGGCCAACAGCCCCCCGCCGATAGCGGCAATGCCGGCCGACACCGAGAATACGATGACCCGGGACCGCCACGAGATCACCCCGATGGACTCGGCCGCAGTCTCTGAGCCCCGCAGCGCTCGCAGGGCCATGCCGGTGCTGGATTCGCGTATGAGGATCACCAGCACCCCCACCAGCACCAGAACGGCGATGCACAAGATGAGGAAGTTCTCCCGGCTGGAGAAGTCGACGCCCAAGAACTCGGGCCGTGGCACGCCGCGGCCGTGGAACAAGGAGCCGCCCACCCAGCTGTACTTGACCAACACGTCGTGGAAGAACAGCGCGAAGGCCAATGTGGCGATGGCCAGCCAGATGCCCCCCAAGCGCATCACCGGAATGCTAAGCACCGCCCCCACCGCGGCGGCGATTGCTGCGCCAGCCAGCATGCCGACGATCACCGAGATGTCCCAGCGCTGGGCGAACTGCATGGCGCCGAACGCCCCGATGGCGGCGAAGGTCACCTGGCACAGGGCGATCTGGCCGCCGAGGCCGGTGAACACCACGATGGACAGAAAGATGATGGAGAAGATCACCGAGTGGGTGATGCGGGAGATCCAGAAGTTGTTGGCGTAGCCGAAGGTCCAGATGCCCACTGCGGTGAAAAAGGCCAGGGCCATGATC
>JAJDTA010000008.1 GCA_022827405.1 Acidimicrobiia bacterium | reverse complement strand
TGTCGGGGCTGACCTCGCCCCGCTCCACCAGGATCTGCTGGGCCAGAAGGGCGATCTGGCGGTAGAGCAGCAGAAATCCGGCCAGGTTGAGCCGCTCGATCAACCTGAACTCCTCGCCCAAGCGACACTCCACCTCTGCGGTCACGCCCCCGTACCGCCGAACGGCCCCCTCCCGGCAGAGCAGTTCCAGGTAGCTCAGAGGCGTGCTGCCCGGGGGCACCGCCGCGTCGGGCAGGGCATAGCCCAGGTCGGTGCTGAGGTCGAAGCCGCACTGCTCGGCCACGCGCAGGGTGTTGGCCACCGCCTGGGGGCACTCGGCGAAGAGGCGCTCCATCTCCGCGGGCGGCTTCAGGTGCAGATGGTGGTTGGGCCGCAGGTGGGGCAGGGCCTGGTCGATGGTGGTGTTGAGCCGGGCGGCCACCAGCGCCTGCTGGAGTCGGGCGCGCTCTGGGGTGTGGTAGTGGACGTCGTTGGTGGCCACCACCCGGGCGCCAGCATCGGCGGCGAGCCTGATCAGCTTGCGGTTGCGGTCGGTGTCGCCGGCCAGGAAGTTCTGCTGGAGTTCCACGTACACCGAGTTCGGCCCGCACCAGTCGAAGTACTGCCGCAACAGGCCGTGGGCCTCCCCGAAGCGGTCGTCGGCCGCCAGCCGGGACAAGGGGCCGTCGCGCCCGCCGGTCAAAAGAACCACGCCCTCGCAGTGGTGGGGCAGATAGCAGGGGTCGAGCTTCGGGTCTTGGCGGTCGGCGGCGTTGGCCAGGGTGAACAGGCGTGAGATGTTGGCGTATCCCGCCCGGGTCTTGGCCAAAAGGGCGAGCTTCGAGCCGTCGGTGAGCGTCAGCTCTGCACCGGTGATGGGCTGGGTGCCCAGGCTCTTGGCCAACCGGGCGAACTCCAGCGCGCCGCACAGGTTGGTGTCGGTCAGGGCCAGGGCCGGGTAGCCATACTGCGTGGCCTGCGCCAGAAGCTCGTGGGCGTGCGACGCCCCCTCGCCGTAGGAGAAGAAGCTCTTAGTGCGAAGCTCCACCCAGTTCGACATCGACAGCTCGCAATCAGGCGCTTTGCCGGTACCAGCGGTGGTCGGTGCGGTCCCGGAACAGGGTGATCAGCCGGCCGTCGCCGGGGTCGATCCGGTAGTAGGAGCGGGCCACCGGCTTGGGGAGCCACCACAGGTCGAATGTCCACCGGTCGTCGATGCGGGCCACCTTCCTCCAGCGTCGGCCCGCCCGCAGCGACCGCGGCTCGCCGTTCGAGCTCTCCCGCACGTCCACCGGCCTGGGCGTCAAAAGCGGCCTGATGGTGTCTTGGGCCGACGGGTCTAGGGGCATCTGGAGGAACCGCATCTCCGGCACCGGGTGCCACGGCGCCACGCCGGCGATCCGGTACAGGGCGTGGTCGCCCCTCATCAGCGGTCGCAGCCGTCGGTCGGCCTCCACCAGCCGCCCGAGCCGGTCGCGACGCGCGTCCTTCAACAGCGTCAGCTGGGCGACTGACTCGCCGGTGAAGTCCGACAGGGTGAGGGTCACGTCTTCCACTGGGCGGCGGGGCGGGTCGGCCTCCAGCCGGTGCCGGATGAGTTCCGAGGCCCGCTCCCACGCCCCGACGGGCTGCTTGAACCGCACACTGTGCTCCCACGCCGGCCAGCCCGGCGCCTCGCACAACAGGTGCGCCGACCCGGCGAGGCGGTCCTTTGCCTCCGGACGGGCGAAGGCCCGCAGCAAAACGGTGTCCACCGCCATCAACAGGGCCTCAAGAGAGGGGTGCAGCGCCATCGAGATGTGCTCCACCACCGGCTCCTCGCACGGCATCGGCACCACGGGGCTGTCGTCGATGCCGTTGCACAGCGACCACGCCCGCAAGCCCTCGAGGCCGAACCGGTCGGAGAGCAGATGCCCGCTCACCGCGGCGACTGCCCCCATGGTGTGCAGACCGAAGCGGTGCAGGTCGCCCTTCATGGCGGCCGAGACGGGGAGCAGGTCGATGCTGTGGGGGGCGAGGAAGGCGCCCACGTCGTCGCCCGCCCCGCAAGCCCCCGGTCCCCGGCGGGTCCGAGCGGCCACGAAGGCGGGGAACTTGGCATCGGCCACCCCGACGCGAGGGCCCAAGAACTTGGGAAGAGCGCCCATGAGCGCGGCGACCGCGCCCGATTCGCCGCCGTAGATCCCTTCCAGCCCGTCAAGGCGGACGTAGGCCGTGCCCAGATCAGCCGCCTCCACCCGGTCGCTCACTTGTTGCAGGTCGGCCACCATGCGGCGGAAAGCCCGCCGATAGCAGGCCTCGTCGGCGTCCAGCACCACGGCATCGGCGTGGTGCGACATCGCCTCCTCCAGGGCCATGCCCTCCTTGACCCCGGCGGCGGCGGGGAAGTAGTCGACCACCAGAGTCCTCGCCGCCGACGGATCGCCGTCGACAATCAAAACCGGGCTCTCCTCCAAGTGGCGATGCCGGCTCATCTCCACCTTCGCCCGCAAATGCGTAGCCAGCACACACCCAACCCTCATGCGGCACCCATGTGGAGGTCGCTGCAACTACACAGGACCACCTTATTGACGCCTGTGACACATTCGACCCGAACCACCGCCCCTCGTCGCGCTCCACGCGGTCTAGCTTCTTGATCTAGGTGATTCTGCAAAGTGGAGTTTGAAATTGCTGCAAAGTGGAGTTCAAAACTGCTGCAAAGTGGAGTTTGGGGGTATGCTTTCCATAGGAGACGACATGGCTGACACCCGCAACCCAAACTATTTGGACCGCGTGGTAGACCACGAGGTTGCTGAGGCTCTGGCCTCATCGCCTGCTGTGCTCATCGAAGGGCCGCGAGGCTGCGGCAAGACGTGGACCGGTCAGAGATTCGCCAACAGCGAGGTGTTCCTAGACGGATCCGAAGCTCTGCGCGTCGCCGCCGAAGTAGACCCGGACTCGATCCTTGAGGGAGAAGAGCCCCGGTTGCTGGACGAGTGGCAGCTCATTCGGGGCATATGGAATCCCATGCGACATGCCTGCGACCGGCGAGGCGGGTTCGGGCACTTCCTTCTCACCGGGTCGCAGAATCCGCCCGACGACATAACCGAGCACTCTGGAGCAGGACGAGTCGCCCGGGTGCGGATGCGGCCGATGGCGCTGTGGGAGTCGGGGGATTCCAGCGGGGAAGTATCCCTGGCCTCACTGCTGGAAGGAGGACGATGCTTGGCAAAAGACGCCGAGCAGACCTACAGCAGCATTGCCTCTCTGATCTGTCGAGGAGGGTGGCCACGCATGATCAAGATGGCGCCGAACACCGCCCAAGCTCGCCTGCGCGACTACTTGGACAACATCACCCGCACCGATATCTCCCGTGTGTCTGGCGTCAAGCGCGATCCTCAACTGGTCAGGGCCCTGCTGGCATCTTTGGCCCGCAATGAAGCCACAACCGCTTCCTGCGCCACCCTGATCAAGGATATGACCGAGGAGGAGGGCAGCCCTCCGGCACGCTCTACGATTCGGACCTACTTGGACGAGCTGGTCCGCCTGTTCGTTCTAGAGCCGCTGCCAGCGTGGACCACCCATCTGAGATCTTCGGCTCGCTTGAGAAAATCCCCAAAGCGCTTCTTCAGCGACCCCGCACTGGCCGTCGCCGCCCTAACCACGTCGGCAGCGTCTGTCGCCAAAGACACAGAGGCGATGGGGTTGCTATTCGAATCAATGGCCATCCGCGACCTCCGGGTGTATGCCCAGTCGCTGGATGCCCACCTCTACTACTACGGCGATTCGAATGATCTTGAGGCCGATGCCGTGATCGAGGGTTTGGACGGCCAGTGGGCCGCCGTGGAGATCAAGCTCGGCGGGGGAGAGGCCATCGCCGACGCCATGGATTCACTGCGCGCCGTCCGCTCACAGATCGACACCACCCGTCGAGGAGAACCAGCGCGCCTCATCGTGCTCACCGCATTCGGCCACGGCTACCAAACCGACGACGACATCGCCGTCGTTCCCCTGACTGCCCTAAAGCCGTGATCCAGCGTCAGTCTGGGTTTGCGAAGTTGACGACTAGCGGGCCTACCTCAGCTTTGTCGGCGTCAAACAACAAGGCGATGGCGTCGCGGGCGGTTGCCTCAATCTTGGCGCGGTGTCTGGCTTGCGAGTGGCAGCCGGGCAGGTCGTCGGCCTTGATCGCCCACCATCTGCCGCTGCGGACGACGGTGAGGTGGTGGGTGTCGCCCACCAAAGGCTGGGCGTCAGTGCCGTGTGCTATCGACAAGGCGGTTCCTCCTTCTTGTAGTAGAACCCGCTTCGGTCAAGCCACTTTAACGCAGGCCAGAAAGCGATCAGCACAACGCCAATCGCCACCAACGTCTGCCAACCGCGCACGCCCCATGCCCACGCCGGCACATAGCTCGCCACCTGACCCAGTGCGTAGATCACAACCCAGCACACGGTGTACCTGCCCCAGTGAACTGGTCTGAAAGGCTTATGGGCGTTCCGGTAGAACCAGCCGAGATCGTCGGGAGACTTCAGGCGGTTGTAAGGCCAGCCGAGCTCGTCAAGATCAATCTCGGACATGCTGATTGATACTACCCCTGGAAGAACTTGTGCCTGCTTGACCGGGCCTTCTCTATGAAGCTGGGACGGGGGCGATGTGAAAGGCCACCGCTAGAAGGGGCGCCCCCACACCACGTTGCTAAGGGCGGAGAGGTGGCGGTGTCAGTTCCACTACTTCGTCGGCGAAATAGCGCAAGTGACCAGCGAGGCTGCCGCTGTTAGCGATTACAACGGTGCTTAGCCCCGCTTGACCCGCGTCATATGCAATCTCCGCGAAGATGCCATCGCCGGAGCCAATGACCAGCCTGTCGAAAGTCGACAGGTCGAGGTTTCTCGCCCGGTCGAGCAGCGCCAGATCAGCGCTATCCTGTCCCCGCTCCGAGACGACATATTGGCAATTCGACTTGTCGCACACATGCCATGCCAGACACTTCCACAACGACTTGTTCGAGGCGATGTAACCCAAATCCCCCGGCTTGAATCGGGCAGCTTCCAAGAGCAGGTCGAACCGCCTTGCTGCAAGCCTCCCGTCTATTACTCCAAGCACCAGATTCTCAATATCACCCAGGAGAAGCGATCGAGATGCTTGCTTGTATTTCGCCCAATTTTGATTACTATCAATCTGTTTATATTTCTGCTGTTTTCGTTTCATGCTCAGAGCTTACAGTGCTCTGGGGGTTCTCGCGGAGGAAAGCGAAAGTCGTCTGGGGGCATTTTCCAACTGCTTGGCATGGGAGAGACAAGAAAGTGGGCAACACGATCTAGCGTGGTGCCGGTGAGTGATTCGGCTGCGATCCCTTGGGGGCTTTTTGAGGAGCAGGCACCAAAGATGGCTAGGCAAGTCCGGCTACGGTTCGAGAGCCATATTCATGCTGTGCTGGCCACGCTGCGCCGTGACGGCTCGCCCCGGCTGTCGGGGACGGAGGCGCCGATTCGCG
>JAJDTA010000103.1 GCA_022827405.1 Acidimicrobiia bacterium | reverse complement strand
GATCATTCGGCCAAGTGCTCACCACTTTAGCTCCCACTATGAGGACACCGTAACGCGCCCATCTCTCCGAGCTGCGCTTAACGCGGATACAACGCGGCAAGTGCGGTACCCTGATTTCATGGACAGATCGAGCCCAGCTGCTGCGGTACCAACCGACAGGACGAACACCATCCTGGAGTCGGCGCTCGGAATGACCGGCAATGGAGACTCGGCTCCGCCCAAGATGGCTGAACAGCTCGCCGCGAGAATCGAGGTCAAGATAATCGACGCGGGATGGCCAGTCGGCGAGGTATTGGGAACCGAGACAGAGTTGCTGAGGCGGTTCAATGTCAGTCGGGCAGTCTTCAGAGAAGCCGTGCGCATTCTTGAGAACCATGGGGTGGCGTCCATGCGAAGGGGCCCGGGCGGCGGTCTCGTGGTCCGAGCGCCCGATTCCACCCTAGTCGCCAGAGGCGCGTCCCTGTACCTAGACCATGCTCAAGTGACCTCCGAGCACCTGTTCGAAGCCCGCCTCGGGATCGAGCTGCTCACGACGGCGAATGCAGCGCAGCGAATTGGCGAGCAGGGGATCTCCCGCCTGCGTGCCGAACTCCAGGCCGAGATCGACGAGCGGCCCGACCAGGTGTTCGAGCACTCGCACTCGCTCCACGTGACCATCGCTGACCTCGGCGGGAACCCGGCTCTGACACTTTTCGCCCGCGTGCTCGTCACGCTCACCGATCAGCACGGTCGACCGTCATACGAGGCGCTGGATACCTCAGATCAGAGGGAGGCCATGCGGGAGGATGTCCACCACGCACACAGTCGCATCGTCGATGCGATCATCGCCGGCGACGCAGGTCTCGCGCAGCACCGCATGCGCCGACATCTGGAGGCCATGTATCCCCACCTGAGGTAACTCGGGCGAGTGTGGAGGGAGCGGCTCAGGTGGTCTCGTCTCACGATCCACGGTCCGCACTCGACATCGTCTTCCGGTACGTCCTTGAGCGACATGCGCGCTTGACCCCGAATCGGCCATACATCACATTCGCAGCCGACGGTTTGACATGGACGTGGAGTGACACGAACTCTGAGGCCAACCGGACCGCCCAAGCGCTGGGGAAGTTCGGGCTCGAGCGCGGTGATGTTGTATCGGTGCTGTCAGACAACTCACCCGCACTGGTTAGAACCCTGTTCGGGGTGACCAAGGTCGGCGGGATCTACTCGCCGGTCAACACCGCATTTCGGGCCTCGCTGCTGGGACACGTGCTCGGCGTCGCTTCGCCTAGCGCCCTCGTGTGCCAGGGCGAGTACGCCGAGCGGCTGCTGCACGATGACGTGGGCGACCTGCCCCCCAGAGTGCTGGTTTCGGGGCGGTGCGACAGGAAGGTGTGGAAGGCGCTGGAATCTCGCACCGACCTTCTCGATTTCGACGAGCTGATCGCGTCAGCACCGACCGAGCCACCGCCCGATCCTGGGATTGACTACTGGGACCCTTACGCAATCATCTTCACCTCGGGCACGACAGGGCGCTCAAAGGGTGTGCTGTCCCCGTACTCCCAGCTGCACGCCCAGGTAGAGCACCCAATGCTGCCCTTCACCTCGGGCGACGACGTATTCCTCGGCGACCTCCCGATGTTTCATGTCGGGGCATTGCTAAGTTTCATGGCCGCCCTCCTCCACGGGGCGCGATGGGTAGTTGTGCCACGCGTGCGTATCGGGCAGTACCTCGACATCGTCCGTGCTCACGGCGTGACCCACATCACGGTGTTGCCGGCAATCGTCAACTTCCTTGAGAAGCAGCCGCCGCGGCCAGACGACGCGGACAACCCGCTCCGTATCGTCCTGACCGGTTCGTTCTTCAACAACTACGACGAGTGGTGCGCGCGATTCGGCATCGATCACGGCTACGGATTCTTCAACATGACCGAGATCTGCTCGCCGCTGATGACAGGTCTGGACCCTGAGCGCCGACACGGCACCGGACACCTACGCCCCGAGATCGACGCCGAGCTGGTCGATGAGTACGACCGTCCAGTACCGACGGGGACGCCCGGCGAGCTGGTCATACGACCTGCTCGTCCCTGGGAGATCAACCTGGGCTATGTCGGGGAACCGGCGGCAAGTGCGGCCGCATGGCGAAACGGCTGGTACCACACCGGCGATCTGTTTGTCGCCGACGAGAGCGGTTACTACTCCTACATCGACCGCTTGACGGACGCGATCCGCCACCGGGGCGAGAACATCTCGTCGTTCGAGGTCGAGGACGTAATGGCTGGTCATCCGGCGATCGCGCGATGCGCGGCGGTGGCAGTTCCATCCGATGACGTAAAGGGGGAAAACGATGTCAAGGCCTGTGTCGAGCTCGCTCCCGAAAGCGAGTTCGACCCCGCTGAGCTGATCGCCTTCCTGGCAGATCGCCTTCCGTACTTCGCGGTTCCCCGCTACGTCGAGGTGCTGCCGCGGCTTCCCGTCACCGCTACTGAAAAGGTACAGAAAACTGCTCTCCGCACCCGCGGGATCACGCCGACAACGTGGGACCGGCTGGCCGCCGGCGTCGAGATTCGCCGTTGAGTGGCGGCCCCTAACTCACGTCTAATCACCGACCAATCGTATTGACACCACGGCCGAATTCAGGATACTTTTCTTGCCCATGCGCGGTCCACAACGAGCTCGATCTCAATGCGGTCGTCCCGCTTAAGGTCGGCCTCGGAGGAACATGAGAGCTTCAGAAGATACGGGACGGCTGGGATGAGCGAAGCGGCACGCGGAGATAACTGGACCCACATCATCGTCGGTGGGGGCAGCGCCGGTTGTGCTCTGGCGAATCGACTCTCCAGCGACCCCGATCGTCGGGTACTCGTTCTAGAGGCAGGAGGAATCGGCCTATCACCCATGATCCATGTGCCCGCCGGACTCATCCGCATGAGCACGAAGTACGACTGGCAGCACCGGGCCGAACCCGACGCTTCCCGCTCAGGGGCCATCGACCTGTGGGCGGCGGGCAAAGTGCTGGGTGGCGGCAGTTCGGTCAACGGGATGCTCTGGGTGCGCGGCCACCCCGGGGACTTCGATCACTGGGGCGCACTGGGATGCGACGGATGGACCTTCGACAGCGTCCTCCCCTACTTTCGACGGGGCGAGACGTACGAACGGACCGGCAGCTGCGCCCGCGGTGGCGACGGCCCGATGCACGTCTCGCATGTGCGCACCCCTCACCCCCTGACCGAGGTGTTCCTTGAAGCTGCCCAGGAGCAGGGCCACAAGTTCAACTCGGACTACAACGGCTTCAACCAGGACGGTGTTTCGCACGCGCAGGTGTCGCAGCGTCGGGGGTTGCGGGACAGTGCGGCGACTGCCTATCTGTGGCCGGTCTGGCGACGCCCAAACCTCAAGATCCGGCGGAAGGCTCTGGTCACCAGGGTCGTCATAGAGGACGGCCGAGCCGTCGGCGTGGAGTACCTTCAGGGAGGCAAGGAAGTGATGGCGCGCTGCGAGAGCGATGTGATCCTGAGCGCCGGCTCCTTTGTCAGCCCCAAGCTCCTGCTCCTCTCTGGAATCGGAGATCCCGACCACCTCAGGTCTCACGGGATCGAGGTGGTAGCGGAGAACCGCTCCGTCGGACGGAACCTTCAGGAGCACCCATACGCGTCTCTCATCTACACAGTCAATGTCCCTACAATCAATACGGAAGTAACCCCGACCGGAGTCGTGAAGAACGGGGCCGATCTGGTCGTAAGACGGCGCGGTGCCGCGACCTCGCCGGTGCCCCACGCCGTCCTGTTCGCTGGCGGTGAGGACTCTCACCCGTCAGTCTTTCAGGGAACTTTCGCGCCAATGGCCTTCGGCCCCCCGCCCGAGAACACCAGTTGGTCCCGCCTCAAGCGACGCTTCTCGCGGTCCTCGAGCGGCACCGGGGCCCATGACGTACACCGCATGCATCCCTTTGAGTCTCCCGCGGTAACGGTCCTGCCGTGCGTCCTCCACCCCGAAGGAAGGGGGCGCATCAGCCTGCGATCCAGCGACCCGACCGCACCGATCCTGCTGGAGCACGAGGTGGTTGGCCACCCCTGCGACATGGACAAGCTGATCGAAGCCTGTGAGATGCATCGGGACATCATGAACTCTGCCGCTTTCGCGCCTTACATCCTCGAAGAGCACTTCCCCGGAAAGGCCGTAAAGTCCGAGGACGACTGGAGACGGTTGCTCCGTATAGCCTCATGGCGCGGTGAGCACGCCGTCAGTACGTGTCGCATGGGATCGGACGACGAGGCCGTCGTGGATCCTTCGCTTCGCGTCCGCGGAGTCGACAATCTCCGAGTCGCGGACGCCTCGGTGATGCCCACCTTGACCAGCGGGAACACCAATGCCCCCGCGATCATGATCGGAGAAAAGGCCTCCGACCTGGTAATGGGACGCTCCGCCGACAGTTGAAGCGCCGGGTCGCCAAGAAGGGAATGTCGTGACAGCGCCGTTGTCGGGAATTCGGGTAATCGACTGGTCGAGCGGGATGGCGGCGCCGCGAGCCGCGGGAATGCTCTCCGACTACGGCGCCGACGTGGTCCGGGTCGAGCCGAAAGGTGGCGATCCCATGACAGCTCTGCTCGCCGCGCCGTACTCGGTCTTCAACCGCGGCAAGAGACGTATTGAGCTGGATCTAGCCAACGAGAGCGACCTCACCAGCTTCCTGTCACTAGTCGACCACGCCGACGTTCTCATCGACGGTTGGCCCACACCTACACCCGCCGGCGCCGGAATGAGCTATGGAGAACTGCATTCTCGCGCGCCCCATCTGATCTGCTGCTCGATAACGGGGTTCGGAGACGAAGCCGACGGTCCTGATCGACGTGCCTACGAGTCCTTGGTGCACGCCCTTGTCGGCACCATGGCGGAACAGCCCGGCATGCGCCAAGGGCCTATCTTCGAGGGCTTGCCGTTCGCCAGCATCGGCGCTGCGTACCTTGCGTGCATCGGCATCACCGGCGCCTTGCTGCGTCGACTGGAAGACGGGGTTGGTCGGCGCGTCACGACGTCACTGCTCGACGGCGCGCTCTCGTATCTCACCATGCTGTGGGGGGATGCAGACGACCCGCCGTCGTCGCGGGATCCTGGCAGCAAGCGCCTGATTGCCCGCAACTTCGAGTGCCGGGATGGTCAGATCCTCGGAGTCCACACGGGTGCCGTTGGCGCATTCGGCCGACTCATGATCGAGCTGGGACTCGATGACCGCATTCCCCCCAGCGACCACGGCTTGGACATGGGCATCCCCCTCGAGCCGGAGCAGCGTGCGCTGCTCGACGAGGCCCTGCCTGCCGCGTTTGCATCGGACGACCGGCAGGCCTGGATGGATCGACTAATCGCTATCGACGTCTGCGCCATCCCCCTCATGCGTCCAATGGATGTCTTCGACGAACCTCAGGTCCGCCACAACGAGATGGTGGCGGATGTGAAGGATCCAGTCCTCGGTGTCGTCCAGCAGGTCGCACCCGCAATTCGCTTCAGCGACGCCGAACTCGCCGGCCCGACTGCGATGATGGACGTACCCGCCGACCGCATCGGTTGGGGACAGCGCGAGTCCCGAGCACCGACCGCGCCCGTCGAGGAGCATCGAGCTCTCCTCGACGGCATGAGGATCCTGGATCTGGGGGCCTTCTACGCCGGCCCGTACGGATCGCGTCTGCTGGCCGACCTCGGCGCAAGTGTGATCCGGGTCGAGACGCTGGCGGGCGACCCCAATCGCGGCTCCGAAGTGGTCTTCCGCTCGAGCCACGCGGGGATGAGGTCGATCGCAGTCGATCTCAAGACCGAAACGGGGAGCGAGATCGCTGAGCGGCTAATCGGGTGGGCGGAGGTCGTTCACCACTCCATGCGCCCGGGAGTGGCGGAGCGTCTGGGCGTGGGTTTCGCGGACGCGCTCCGCATCAATCGCGATGTGGTCTATGCCTACGGCCCCGGCTGGGGTTCGACCGGTCCGATCTGCGACCGCCAGAGCTTCGCTCCCCTCATGTCCGGCTATGTGGGCGCTGCGTTCGAGGTCGCCGGCCAGTTCAACCCCCCCGTGTACCCGGTCGGCAACGAAGACCCGGCCAACGGGATGCTCGGCGCGTTCGCAATGCTTCTCGGCGTATACAACCGTCGTGTCCGCGGCGCGGGACAGTACATCGAGCACCCTCAGCTCAACGCGGCCCTGGCCCAGATGGCGCACATTGTGCGGCAGACCGACGGCGACACCCTAAATGCCATGCAGCTCGATCCGGTGCAGTTGGGCGTCGGCCCGCTGGATCGCCTCTACGAGACCGCCGACGGTTGGATCTGCCTGGCCGCCACGACAATGGCGGAGCTCCGTGATCTTGCCGCAGTTGTCGATGTCGAATTGCCGGCTGACGTCGGGATTGCCGAGCTTTCCAGCCGAGACCTGAAGGGCGCGGCTCTCGAGGCCGCCTTGGCCCGCGCCATCCAGACCCGCACCACCCAAATCCTTGTGGAGGAACTGACTGCTGTAGGCGTCTCCGTCGTCGAGCCTGTGCTCGAGCACAACGCCCAGCCATTCCTGCGCAATCCCGAGAACCTTCGCACCGGACGCTCCGCCGAGGTCCCACACGCCCAACGAGGAAGAGTCCGCGAAGTGGGCATCCTCGTCTGCACGACGCACTCCTCGACGGCCCAACATCGCCTGGCTCCAGAACTCGGCGAGCACACCGACGAGATTCTCGCTGAGCTTGGATACTCGCATCCCGAGATCTCCGAACTGCACTCCCAGGGGATCGTGCGCTAGGCCCAGCTCCAGCAGCGGCCGCCGCGTTCTAACCCCGCGAGCCAGCGGCACTCGGCCCTAATTGTGCGGTATCAGCGATCGGTGGGGGCGAAGCTAATCGGCAATGATGCGTAGGAGTCGATGATCGAGATATCGGCGTGCTTGGCAACACCAGCCTCCTTTACCTCGAAGTCCGGAATTCGGCGCAGCACCTCTTCGAGCATCACCCTGAGCTCCATACGCGCGAAGTTCGATCCCGGACAGCGATGAAGCCCGGCGCTGAAGGTGAGATGACGGTTGGGTTCCCGGTCGAAAATAACCTCATTAGGCTCGGGAAACTGACGAGAGTCCCGATTCGCCGACGGGTATAGCAGCAGCACTGGATCGCCTCGGCGGAGCTGCTGCCCGGCGACGACACAGTCCTTTGTCGTCATTCGGGCGATACCCGTCACCGGCGCGAAAACCCGGAGAAACTCCTCCACCGCCAACGGCATCAGCTCGGGCTCGCTGACCAATCGCGCTCTTTGCTCCGGGTGCCGCCCAAGATACAACAGGGCACCCGACATCGCGCCGATGGTGGTGTCGATGCCGCCGACGAGGACCAGGTGCGCGTTGGCGATGATCTCTTCGTCGGTGAGCGGCACTCCGTCGATTCCGGTGTGTACAAGGTGTGAGATCAGGTCGTCGCGTGGCTCGGCTCGCCGCTCCGCGGCGACTTCGAGATAGGTCGCGGGCATGAATGCCTGCGGATCCTCGTCCTCGCCGACTTCTCCGTGTCCGGTGCGTTGCGACACAGACGACGTACGCGAGCGATCATCGCTACCTTCGACAAAGGGCGCGTGGACTGTCTCCAACACCGGCTTGGCAAAGCGCTCCCACTCGTCCTCATCGAGGCCAATGAAGCGAAGGATGAATCGACCGGTGAACGGTTCGAACACCTCTTTGACGAGATCGCATTCCCCGCGATCGACCACCTCCTCGAGCAGACGATTGGTGATCTCTCGAGCAATCACCTCCCATGTGCGGGCCTTCGGCGGTGAGAAGAGCGGGTTGTAGATTCGCCGGATCCGCTGATACTCAGGAGGGTCCTGGTTCGACGGGATACGGGCTCGCAGCGACGCCAGCTCCTCATCAGGCGTGTCAGGTGACACCATTCCTGGGACCGACAACCCATATCGCTTGGCGAAGGTCTCGTCGTCGGAAGCCACCGCCACGAGCTCTTCATAGCCGGCGACCGCCCAGAATCCCCCGTGAGCATCGGAGTGCACGACCGGGCACTTGTCACGCAGAGCGCCGTACACGTGCTGCGGAACATCCTCGTCGGAGAAGTGCGGATCGTGGTGATCGAAGCGAGCTGCCAACCGCTCCACGTGCTCAGACATCGACATCGCTGCCACACCTTCCTCATTTCGTGCGATCGCGGCTCCGTGGGCCCTGGCGACTTACGTCCTAGTGCTCACTGCCTACGGGAATGAGTATACCATATCCCCCGATTCGGTCCAGTCGACGCACCGTCACACGACCGATGGTTTCACCCCAGTCGTACCAGGCTACGGTCGTGTGGTGCCCACCATCAACCATCGAGGGCTATCGCTTGCCTACGACGAGGAAGGGACCGGCGAGATCCCTGTCGTCTTAATCCACGGCGGAGCCGTCGCCCGCACTGCCTGGGACGAGTACATGACGCCGCTCAGCCGGGACCGGCGAACCATCCGCTTCGATCTCCGCGGTCACGGCGAATCGGGACGGGCCAACTCCTATCGGTTCGATGAGTTCATTGAGGACACGGTCGCTGTCCTGGACACTCTCGCGATACCCGCTGCCGTCTTCGTCGGCCACTCGCTGGGCGGGAGCATCGCCGCATCTCTGGCTTCTCGCGACCCTGATCGGGTGGCAGGCGCATTTCTGGTCGACCCGCCCCTTTTCAGCACCGAAGTCCCCGCGGCTCGCGCTGGCGTCTTGCAGGAGTTGATCGACGATTGCAGTCGCTGGCAAGCCGAGAGCGCAGCCGTTGACTCGGTCGCCCAAGATCTGGCCAGCAAGAGGACACCTTTTGGCGACACCGCAGGACAACGCTACTCGCCCGCACATCTCCAACGAACGGCGAGGGCACGGCTCACCCTTGATCCCGCATGGCTCCAACAAACGGCCAGCCAGTCTCCTCCCGGTTCCAGGCAGAAACGCGATCTGCGGATCATCCGACCGGTGCGCCTACTTGCTGCCGACCCAGCACTCGGGACGTTGTTCCCGCCAGTCGACGAGGCCCCACTGCGGGAGCGTGCCCCGCGCGCCACGGTGGTGCGACTCGAGGGCACGTCCCATCTGATGATGGAGGATGCGTTTGATCAAGTCCTCGACGAACTCCGTCGCTTCCTTGCCGAGTACACCGTCGCACACGACGCGGGGCCACACCCTCGCAGGGCGCGGGAAGGTGCTGAGTGGAAGAGGGGCAAGGATGCATCGGATCCAGCTTCCTGAGTGAGCGATCCAGCGTGGCGGAAGTGCCGCTCATCTCAGCTCTAGCTGCGGCTCCTGAAGTGGTGCCGTGGTATATTTAGGGTCCTATTTATGGCGCACTCCGGCCCAAGGTGCGCCGACTTCGGAAACGGAAGAGATCACGATGGCTGAAGAGCGTTTCATGGCGGGAAAGATCACCGACGAGGCGATCGAGAAGATGCAAAAGCTCATCGGGTATCCCAACCCCACCGTGCCGAGGAGCAGCCCGAGGCCTCATTACCGCGTGGTGACCTCTGATGCCATCCGCCACTACACCAACGGATACGGCGACGACAACCCTCTCTTCTGCTCCGAGACGTACGGCGAGACCACCCGGTGGCGCTCGCAGATCGCTCCGCCGACATTCCCTGCCTCTGCGACCTGGGACCGATCGAGGAAGCCCTCCTCCGAGCTGAAACAGGAGACCCGTGGCGCTCTGCGGGGCGTTCATCTGTTCTTCTCGGGCGGTGAGACTTTCTACTACCGCCCCGTGTTCCCGGGTGACCGGCTCGAGGGCCGGGACTCCTTGATCTCGATTGAGGAGAAGGAGTATTCCGAGTTCTCGGGTGGCCGGTCGGCGATCAGCAGGAACGGCGGCGTCACCATGAATAATCGAGGGGACGTCATCTCCTTCGGCAGCGTGTACTTCTACCACACCGAGCGTGAGGGCTCGGCCAAGAAGGCTAGGGAGCGCGAGGTCGAGCTGGGCCACTACAGCGACGAGGAGCTGTCGCAGATCGACGAGGCCTACGAGAACGAGTACGTGAGGGGCGCTGACACGCTCTACTTCGAGGACGTGGGTCCTGGTGACTCCCTGCCGGTGATGGTGAAGGGTCCGCTTCGCGTCATGGACATGCTGGGGATGCACATCGGCTGGGGGTGGGGCAACTATCTCGTCGGACCGCTGAAGCTGGACTACAAGAATCGCAAGCGGATGCCGGCGTTCTACGGGAAGAACGAGTACGGCGCGTGGGACTCCATGCAACGACTCCACTGGGACCCTGTGTTCGCTCAGGCCATCGGAAACCCGACCACCTACGACTACGGCAACATGCGGATCTGCTGGGCCACCCACTACCTCACGAACTATGTCGGCGACGAGGGATGGGTCTACCGGCTTAGCACCGATCTGAGGAAGTTCAACTTCGTCGGAGACGTCACGTGGATCGACGGGACGATCAACGACAAGGTGATCGACGCCGAGCTAGGCCCCAGGCTGGAGGTGGAGGTCAAGGGGGTCAATCAGCGGGGTGAGCAATCGCTCTCGGCCAACGCGACCTTGCTGGTGGCGTCGCGAGAGCACGGGCCCGTCAGACTGCCATCGGTGCCCGACGACGTCCTCGAACTGGCCCCAGAGCCGCGGCCGCCCGATGAGACCACGTCGGATCGATCAGCCCGGCCTAGATAAGGGGGCCCGGAGTTCGACGAGATATCGAACATAGTATACTATATGTTCATCTTCTCGATGCCTTCCCGGGCATACGTATCAGTCGACCAACAAGGAGTCCGCGATGAGCATTCCTCGCATCATCTCCGTCGATGACCACGTCGTCGAACCACCCGATCTTTGGTCGGATCGAATGCCCGAGAAATACCGGCATCGAGGACCGTCGGTGACGCGCGAAAAGGGAGCGGCTATACCCGTCGAGGGAATGATGAGCTGGGTAGCCGACGACGGCCTCGATGGGGCCAACTGGGCTGACGTGTGGCGGTACGGCGATCTTGTGTGGCCCCTCACCAGGGGTTACGCCATGTCCGGCTACGAGAGTGATGACGCGTATCGTCCAATCACCTATGACGAGGTTCTACCTGCCACCTTCAACCGGTCGGCGCGTCTCGAGCTCCTCGACGCGAACCATACCGACGCCTCTATCTGCTACCCGACATTCCCCAGGTTCTGTGGCCAGATTTTCCTCGAGAGCGAGGACAAGGAGGTCGCCCTCGTTGCGCTACAGGTGTACAACGACTGGATGATCGACGAGTGGTGCGGGTCGGAGAGACCGGCTCGGCTCATCCCGCTGACCCTGATTCCGCTATGGGATCCCGAGCTAGCCGCCCGGGAAGTACATCGGTGCGCGGCCAAGGGTTCACACGCCATAGCCTTCTCGGAGTGCCCACCGTATCTCGGCCTGCCGAGCATCTACTCGGGTCACTGGGACCCGCTGTTCAAAGCGTGTAGCGAAACCGATACAGTCGTCAATCTCCATGTCGGCTCCGCCTCGAAGCTGGTGGTCACCGCGGCCGATGCTCCGGGCGATATGACCCTGTGCCTGACCTACATCAACTCGTTGCTGGCGTTCAGTGACTACCTCTACTCAGGGATCTTCGAGCTGTTCCCCGATCTGAAGATCTCGCTGGCCGAAAGTCAGGCGGGATGGATCCCATTCGCGGCTGAGAGGATCGACAACACATGGAAGAAGGGAAACGAGAAGTTCACGGAGAGCATCACAAAGGGCCGGAGGGCGACTGTGCTGCCGAGCTCCCAAGTGCGCGACCACATCTTCGCTTGCGTCTTCGACGATCTCGAGGGCTTGAAGAATCGCGAGACGGTCGGCGTCAATCAGATCCTTTTTGAGACGGACTTCCCTCACTCCGACTCGACGTACCCTCACTCGAAGAAGACCCTGGAGGAGCTCGTTTCGAGCGCGGGGCTCACGGAGGACGAGACCTACCTCGTGACCCGCGGCAACGCGATCGCCCTCTACGGCCTCGACAAGTACTTCGGCATCGAGAGCTGACGCGCGGCATCGAGAGCTGACGCGTCATGGCTGGAGCGAGTGAGTCAGACCGGACGATCGAGAACAGGGAGCTCGTCGACACCCACGCTAGGGCGCTAGCGAGAGGCAATCGGCCATCATCTCGCTCACGACCTTCGCAGCGTTTTGGGGGGCGACTACAAGAAAGCGCCCACGGCAGGATTCGACCCTGCGACCTTGGACTTAGGAGGTCCCTGCTCTGTCCTGACTGAGCTACATGGGCGGGTGTACGCGGAAAGCCGCGCAAAAAAGCCTAGCGGCGGGATTGTAGGTGTTTAGGGGAAGTTTGGTGCTGCGGCGGCCGCGGCAGGCGGCATTCCCCTGTTAGCCTTCGATGTCCTTCTCCCATTGGAGACCTTGCGATGTTGAATGCCGTTCGTGTGTTGGCCGCCTCGGCTGTTGTCGCCCTGGTTGGCGCACTGTTTGCTCCGGTTGCGTTGGCTCAGACAGTTGGAGATGTGGAGCTAAGAGACCGCCTGATCGCCGACCAGGAGAATTCGCTCAACGTCTACCGGTGTTTGTTCGGAGTGGACACCGATCTGGTTCCGGGGGGATGCCCGACCCCTGATGTAGTCGTTCCCGGTCCCGCTCCGGCGAATGCCACACAGAACGACATTGATGTGCGGGACGGACTGATCCAGGACCAGGCGACTCTGCTGAGTATCTACCGCTGCCTGTTCGACGTCGACACTGAGAAAGTGCCCGGCGGCTGTGTTGACGGGGCGCCGGCACCGGAGTCCGATCCGGTGGACATGCCGGCAACAGATCGGGTCGCGCTTATGGCGCTCTACGAGGCGACCGGCGGAGCGGACTGGCTGAACAGCGACAACTGGGGCAGCGGGGCCTCTATTGGAGAGTGGCACGGCGTATCCGTTGACGACCGGGGACGTGTGACGCTGCTGGTCCTGTCGGACAACAATTTGCGGGGGGAGATACCGCCGGAGCTGGGCGACCTCCCGGAATTGGGAATCCTCTACCTCTCGGATAATCAACTGAGCGGCACCATCCCACCCGAATTGGGCAAACTCGCCAATCTGGAAGCCTTGTTCCTATCAGGCAACCAGTTGAGCGGTGCCATCCCACCGGAGCTGGGCAACCTCACCAACCTGCGGGCGCTGCACCTACAAAACAACCAGTTAAGCGGTGCCGTCCCCGCGGAGCTGGGCAACCTGCCCGATGCGTTCTGGGTGTTCCTGTGGGGCAACCAGGTGATCGGGTGCAGTCCCACCCTGCCTGACAACGCGCTGGTGTTGGTGAACTCCCCTTCCCCCGGCGCCGTGCTCGAATCAGGGTTCGAGGCCAGCGGCTGCTCGCGAACCTTCGAGTCGAACATCCAGTGGAGGCTGCTCGGACACAGCGGCGAGGAGCTGGCCAACGGGCACACCTCCGGCGGCGGCGTCGAAGGCCCCGCACCCTTCCAATTCACCGTGGACTTTGATGAGACCGAGCGACAGCTCGCCTATCTCGAGGTGTTCGAAGAAGACGCGTCCGGTGGCGAGGGATATCCCCCGCCACGCGTGGTTGTGCCTGTCATCATCGGAACGGGCGACCCGGTGAGCGGATGCGACGCCACCCTGCCCAACAACGCGCTGGTGATCGTCAATTCCCCCACCGCCAGCGCCGAGTTCGAACGGGAAATCGACGTCACCGGATGCTCGCGAACATTCGAGTCCAACGTCCAGTGGCGGCTGCTCGGCCGCAGCGGCGAGGAGCTGGCCAGCGGACACACCTCCGGCGGCGGCGTCGAAGGCCCCGCACCCTTCCAATTCACCGTGGACCTGCCAGAAGTCGAGAGGCAAGTTGCCTATCTCGAAGTGTTCGAAGAAGACGTGTCCGAGGGGGAGGGATACCCCCCGCCCCGCGCCGTCGTTCCCGTAATCATCGGCTTCTACATGCAAGGCTGAACTCCGCTGATCAACTACTGGGCGAAACCGCGACCCCGCCGACACGTCGATGAGCGGGTTTGCCTGAAAGCAGGTTCGGTCAGCCGCCCAGCCCCGACAATACGGTGCCCCGGAGGCTGACGACGGCGTTGGCCACATATTGAGCGTAGCCGCTGCTCCCCACGCCCTGGTACAAGCTACCGGCGCGGAGGCTCCAGCCTTCAGCAGAGCCGCTGTCCACCTCACGGTCCATGTCCCAGCCCACCTGGGTAGCTCCGATGATTTTGACGTAGTAGCCGGTGTTCGGGGCCAGCACCGCTTCCGCCGGAGCCGTGAACGCCACCTGCTCACCCAAAGGAACCGAAGCCGGGGTGATCAGCGTGTACAGCAACTCATCGGGAATCTTGATGTTGACCCCCTTCTCCGTCCAGATCTCGATGCGGTATTCGGGGGCAGGTTGTTCCAACAGCGCCCTGGTCTGGAGTCCAGCCATTTCGTGCACGCCATCTGTGTTTGGGGGGTCAGGGGGAGGTACCAGCAGGACCACGCTGACATCCGTCAGTTCATAGCCTGCCGGATTGCCTCCGGTGGTGAATCCCTGCAAGACCATGCCGCCGTACGTGTAAATCCCGTCACCGACATCCATCTGGTCATGGTTCGACACGAGGGTCGTCGGAGGGGCGTCGACGCTCTGCGCGCTGGCGGCAGCAACCACAGACAATTCAGCGACCAGCACCACCAACACCAAAGCGATTGGCTTTCTCAAACCGCCGTGCCAGTTGTGCCTTGTGGTCATTTGCTGTCTCCTATCTGTGATCCTTCTCTTCTGCCTCCCTCGATTTCACGCTATCGGCGCTTTTGAGCTTTCAAAACCAACTGCTTGCCGCGGCGAATTCCTCGCCGCGATTAGACGTAGTCGCCGTACTTGCCCAGGTGGCGGGTGGGGCGCTTTAGGGCGTCTTTGCGGAAGGGGTCGCCCAACTCCATGGTGCACATGGCCTCGATGACGGTGGTGCGGCCGCCGTTCATCTGGGCGTCGATGGCCTTGGTCAGCGCCGGGCCCACCTCTTCGAGCTCGTTCACCCGCACGCCGTCGGCGCCCATGGCCCGGGCCACCTCCGACCAGTCCTCGCCGCCGTCGAGCTCGCCGGCCACGAACCGGCGGCCGTAGAAGTCCACCTGGTTCTTCTTCTCCGCGCCCCACTGGCGGTTGTGGAACACCACCGCAGTGACCGGGATGTTGTGGCGCACCGCGGTCATGGTCTCCACCATGCTCATGGCCCACGCCCCGTCGCCGGCGTAGGCCACCGCGGGACGATCCGGGGCGGCCTTTTTGGCCCCGATGATGGTGGGCAGCGCGTAGCCGCAGTTGCCCCAGCTCATGGCGGCGAAGAACGACCGGGGCTCTTCGAAGCGCAGATAGCTGTTGGCCACCGAGTTGATGTTGCCGAT
>JAJDTA010000140.1 GCA_022827405.1 Acidimicrobiia bacterium | reverse complement strand
TCGCCGATGCGGTAGCGGTCGGGCACTCGAACGCCGGTGTAGAAAACGGCATTGGTCTTCTCGCCGCTGAGGGTGTGGATGGGGTGGATTTCGATGCCCTCGCTGTTCAGTGGAACGAGGAACATGGTGAGTCCCTTGTGCTTGGCTGCATCCGGATCGGTGCGGGTGAGCAAGAAGACGTACTGGCAGATGTCCGCCCCGCTGGTAAACATCTTCTGGCCGTCGATAGCCCACTCGTCGCCGTCACGCACCGCCCGGGTCTTGGCCGCCGCGAGGTCGGATCCTGACTCCGGTTCGGTGTAGCCGAGGCAGATGATCACCTCGCCACGGCACAGCTTGGGCATGACCTCGTCGAGCAATTCCGGCTGTGCGAAGCGCAGAATTGTTTGGCCCACCATTTGAGCGTTGGCGATCGGGTGGAGGGAAACCCCGCTGCTGTAGAGCTCCTGGAGCATGGCGGTCATCTCGTACGGGCTTTTATCGAGACCGCCGTACTCGGCTGGCCAGTTCGCGAAGGCCAGGCCGGCGGAGGCAAGCGCCTGGTGGAACTCGACGCTGTGGCCGTCCCAGCCCCCCCGGATGTCGCATCCGTAGGAGGCGGGAGGGTGATCGGCTAGGAACTTCCTCACCTCCTGTCGGAATGCTTCGGCCTCTTGGCCGAGGCCGAAATCGATGGGAACCTCGCCGACCTCGGGCAGCGGCGTAGAAGCGTCGCCCCACAGGCCGTCGGCAACGTCGAGCAGGGCCGCCCTCGGATCACCGGCCGCGGCGGACCATGCCTTGGCCCGGCGTTGGTGAAGTTGAACGTCGTATTCGAGGGCGAGGCCGTAGCCGCCGAACGTGTGCAAGGCAGTTCCCGTGGCCCGGGTGGCGGCTTCCGCAGCCCAAGCGAAGGCCATCGAGAACGTGGCGACGGCATCGGGTTGGCCTTGTCCTGCCCGCCAGATTGCGTCCCACACCAGCAGCCGGGCGCCCTCGACTTCGGTGGCCGCGTCGGCGAGGGGATGGGCGATCCCCTGGAACGTTGCTATGACTCGGTCGAACTGGATCCGTTGTGATGCATACTCGGCGGCGAGCTCGAGTGATCGCTTGGCCAGCCCTACCAGCGCCGCCGCGGTGAGGATGCGCCACTCGGCAACCCCCGCGGCCGCTAGCCGGCCGGCCTCCGGACCGGTGGCGAGCGCGGTGCCGCCCTCCGTCGGCCACCACGCGAATCCGCCGGCACCGATATCGGTGACAGGATCGACCGCTTCGGGTCGAGCGACGAGAACCAGGTGGTCGCCTCGCCAAAGGATCACCGCGTCGGCATGGGCCCCGCCTTCGACCAGCACCCTTGAAACATCAGCGTCGAGCTGGACCGGTACGAACGTGACCACAGAAGAGCCTTCGACGGCGGTACTGAGGTAGTCGCCCCCACCGGAAGCGGCCAGAAGGCTGCCGGCGACGATTGCGCCCGCCACTGGACCGGTGGCGAGGTGGCGGCCAGCCCGCTCGAGGACGAGGCAGGTGTCGAACAGCGGGGCACCGCCACCGCCGAGGTGGGGGGGAACGCGCATTGACAAGGCGCCTGTTGCCGCCAGCGCGCTCCACAGCGCGGAATCGAATCCGGCGGCTTCAGCGGCGCGCACCCGGTCGGGGCTGGACTCGCGGGCGAAGAACTCGTCGAAGCTGTCTACGAGGAGCTGCTGGTCGTTCTCAAGTCCGAGTCGCATCCTTCACTCTTCCTCAGTATGTACAATTCAACGGTAGCTGTCCTATTGTCTGGGTTGCATGTTCGACAGGCCTGCGAGCCGAAGGGCGGCCCGAGTGCCCCATGACCTTAGGAGTGCTGATGAGTCTCAGTGAGATTCCGCCTCTCGTATCGGCTGATTGCCACGTGGACGAGCCCCACGACCTCTGGTATGGCCGGCTGCCCGAAGGATTCCGCGACCGCGCCCCCCGTCGGATCGAGATCGACGAGCACGGGGGGTACACCCTGGTGCTTGACGGGAGCGACCTCGGGTGGAACATGAATCCCGCCGCGGCCGAAGAGCAGGAGGACCGGCGCTGGTCCATGGCCACAATCGATCATCGGCTAGAGATGATGCGCACCGACGGCATACGCGGTGAGGTCATCTACCCCACAATCGGGTTGTACATCTGGCGACTCAGCGATGGCGACCTCGGTCGGCGCTGCTGCCACATATACAACGACTGGATTGCCGAGCGTCTGGTCGGGACGTCGCCCCGGGTGAAATGCGCGGCAATGATGTCGATCTGGGACGTTGACCACTGCATCGAGGATGCCCAGCGGGCGGTGGCGCAGGGCTTCGGGTCGATCATGTTGCCCCTGGTGGGCACCCCGGAATGGAACATGCCCCAATGGGAGAAGCTCTGGGACTGCCTAGATGAGATCGGGCTTCCAGTCGCCATGCATCAAGGGAGCGGCCACGACATGGTCATGTATCGCGGCTGGGGGTCCTCGACCGCGAACCTCCTGGCCACACAGAGCATGGGTCCCCGGGCCGCTGCGCTCCTGTCGTGCTCAGGCGTGCTCGAACGCCACCCCAACCTGCACGTCGTCATGGTGGAGGTGAACGGCGGCTGGATCGGCTGGACGATGCACACCCTCGACGAGTACTACCGAGACCACGCGGGATGGGCGAAGCCCAAGCTTGCCGAGCTCCCAAGCCACTACATCCGAAACCAGATCCACGCCACCTTCCAGAGCGACCCTGTCGCCCTCAACAATCTCGCTCTCACCGGCCCCGAGCCCTTGATGTGGGGCAACGACTATCCGCACCCCGAGAGCACCTTTCCCGATTCCCGGGCATTGATTGCCGACCACTTCGCCAGCGTCGACCCCGAAAGCGCAGCCCAGGTTCTGGGAGGTAATGCGGCACGCGTGTTCGGCTTCGAAGACTCGGTGGCGGCGACCGCGCCCTAGTTGTCGCTCTCAGCCTCGGTCGGCCAGGTCGTATTCGGCCATGTAGTAGGGGTGGCTGGGATCGAAGGTGGTGAGGGTCACGGGGTCGTGTACTCGGCCGGCTGGCCGGCAGCGGGCCCCCTCGACGCCGGTGACCGCGTCGCCGAGGTCGTGGCGGGCCAGATCGATCAATTCGCGCAGGCGAGCCACCACGTCGGGATGGTCGGCGGCGACATCGGTCGTCTCGCCGATGTCGGCGGCCAGGTCGTAGAGCTCTTCGGTGGGCGCGCCCTCGCTCCCGTAGTGCCCCGACTTGTAGACGTGGAGTTTCCAGTTGCCCGATCGCACCGCCTCCAGGCTCGACCCGGCGTAGTAGTAGAAGGCCTCGTGGGGAGACTCGGCGGTTTTGCCCTCGAGCACGTCGCTGATGTCGCGCCCGTCGATGATGCGGTCGTCCGGCACGTTTACTCCGCACCAACTGGCGATGGTGGTGTAGAGGTCCATCGCGGTGGCCATCGCCGAGCACTCGATGCCCTCGGCGATGCGGCTGGGTCCCCGCACGATGCACGGCACTCGTTGTCCGCCCTCCCACGTGGTGCCCTTGTTGGCCCGCAGCGGGGCGTTGGAGCCTTCTCCGGGGCGGGCGAGCGCACCGTTGTCGCTGGTGAAGATCACGATGGTGTCGTCGTCTAGGTCGAGCTCGGCCAGCTCGTGCAAGAGGACATCGGCGGCCCAGTCGATGCAAGCAACCGCGGCCCCGTACGGGCCGTTGCGCGAGATGGCGGCGAATCGTTCTTGGACGTATATCGGCAGGTGTACGTACATGTGGGCGAAGTACAGGAAGAACGCCCGATCGCGATTGTCGCGCATGAACCGGAGGGACTCCTGGAGATACCGCGAGGTGAGGGTGGCCTGGTCGGGCTGGGCCTCGATGACCGCCTCGTCGAGCATCAGCGGCAGGGGAATCCGAAGCGGCTCGGGCAGCTCGAATCCCAGCTTCTTGCTGAGCTCGACTCGTTCTTCGGGGGTATACAAGTCGGGTTGGATGCCCATGTCGTTGCTGTACGGGAGCCCCAGCCACTGGTCGAAACCGTGACGGGTGGGCAAGAACTCGGGCTGGTCGCCGCAATGCCACTTGCCCACCATCGCGGTGGCGTAGCCCGCGTCGTTCAATAGGCGGGCGATGGTGATCTCGTCGGGATGGAGGCCAATCCCCATCCCGGGGAAGAGCACGCGCATGCCGTCAAAGGAGTCGAAGCCGATGCGGGCCGGGTAGCAGCCGGTGAGCATGGCGCCCCGCGATGGCGAGCACACCGGCGACGCCATGTAGAAGTCGGTGAGTAGCACCCCCTCCGCCGCCATGCGATCGAGTGCCGGGGTGTCATGCACGGTGGATCCATAGCAACCAAGGTCGCCATAACCGAGATCGTCGCAGTTGATCAGCACGATGTTGGGCTGTTCTCTCAGGTTCAAGTCCCGTCTCTCGCTGAAGCCCTCGGGGTTAGACATCCAGGGACAATACAGATCGGGGATCGGTGGCAGAGGCGGCCACCACCAGTCGGTACTGGCCGGGGTCGACCACCCAATCGTGGATCTCGGGGTCCCAGCGGGCGAACGAGCGCTCGCGGAGTTCGATTGCCGCGGTGGCCGTCTCACCGGGGTCGAGGGTGAGCTTGGCGAATCCGGCCAGCTCTTTGGGGGGTCTTGGTAACCTGTTGGAGGGCGAGGCCACGTACACCTGCACCACCTCGCTGCCTCGGCGGTGGCCGGTGTTGGTGACTGGAACCGTCACGGTGCGCTGGGTGCCCTCGCCGGTGGCCTCAGGCTCGCCCCATTCGAAGGTGGTGTAGGAGCCGCCGTGGCCGAAGGGGATCATGGGCTCGAGGACCCGGGCGTCGTACCAGCGGTAGCCCACGAAGATCCCCTCGCCGTAGCGCACCACGCCAGCCTCTCCGGGGTAGTTCAGATAGGCGGGAGTGTCCTGCTCCCGCCAGGCCCAACTGGTGGGCATCCGCCCCCCGGGATCGGCGTCGCCAACCAGCACATCGGCGATGGCCTCCCCCGCCTCCTGGCCGGGGTACCAGGCCAACAGCACCGCCTTGGCCCGATGGAGCCACGGCAGAGTCATCGGGGCGCCGCAGTTGAGCACCACCACCGTGTTGCGGTTGGCGTCGAGCACTCGCTCCACCAACTCGTCTTGTTGGTTGGGCAGCTCGATTGAGTCCCGGTCGCCGCCCTCCGACTCCCATTCGGCGTTGGAGCCGACCACCACCACCGCGGTATCGGCCTGGGCGGCCAGCGCGGCGGCTTCATCCAGGCCCTGCTGGCGATCCATGTCGGCCAGCTCCACCCCCACGTCCACTATGCACACCCACTGGCGCCTCTCTCTGGGGACGTGGTCGAGGCGGATGTGGTACTGTTGGCCGGCCTCCAGGTGCAGATACCCGTGGCCGCCGTGAAGGCCGAGGCCGGCGCCGAACCCGTCGACTTGGTTGTCGGCCACCAGCTGGCCGTCGACGTACAGGCGAGCATGGGCGAAGCCGAGGGCGCACAATCGGTGCCGCCCGGACTGCTCGGGCGTCATGGTGAACTCCAGTCGCACCGACAGGGTGTCGCAGTCTTCGGGCCAGTTGTCGCCGATCCACGCATTGAACGGCAGGGGACAGGTGAGAGTCTCGAACGGCTGGCCGTCGAACCCAATGCTGTTGTAGAGCTCGAAGCTCACGCCGTCGCCAATCCACGACTTGGGGACGGCGTCGGCGTTGCGGCGCATCTCGAGGCCGGTAGCGTGGCCGATCAACCGCGGGCCGAGCCGCTCCCCCAGCGACTCCAGCACCGAGGT
>JAJDTA010000092.1 GCA_022827405.1 Acidimicrobiia bacterium | reverse complement strand
GATTCGCGCCGGTACACATACCGACGAATTGGTGACATGGCCGGTGATCCTCGTGCCTCGCCCCGCCAATGCATCTAGGTGAGGGGTCACAACCCCAGGAGTGCCGTGGCACCCAAGCCAATCCCAGCGATGTTGATCTGTTGTGATCAACAAGACATTGGGGGCGGCGCCGTTTCCATCTTGGTCAGCCATTTGTGGCGCCTCCCCTGAGTGATTCCATCCCCTTGCCTCCTGGAGTAGCGGTGCGGCCTAAAAGTGCATTGCGGTAGGGAAACCGACATACACGGTGACGGTTGCCAGTCAGTCGGCCAGCGATTCCAACTGGTGTTTGAGCCATCGTGTCAACCACATGTTCTCAGACTTGTCCAGCAGTCGCTGGTGGGCTTGTCGAGACAGCTCTCGGGCTCCGGCATGATCGGGTTGGTGGCTGAGAACGATCTCAAGCAAGTGGAGCGCTTCTTCGGGGCGGTCGGCCGCCAGCTTCTCGCCGGCTCGCTCGACGATCCGCTCCGCGCCGGCCAGTTCCACCAAGTCGGCGTCCACCGACCGGGGGCCTACGCTGTAGAGCTCCGTGGTGGATTCGGCGTGGAACCAGCCGCTGTAGTGCTCCCAGATTGAGCGCACTCCCCACGAAACCTTGCCGTAGCCCTCTCCCAGCTCCAGTTCCGGGGGCAGGGTGATCTCTCGCATGAGCGTGCGGACGTCTTTGCCCTCGTTCATCCCCTTCACGGTCTCGTCGTGCACATAGAGGGTTCCATCGCGAAATGCGGTCAACTCGGCTTCGATTATGTCCTCGCCGACAACCGGAGCGTGATGTCCGTAGAGGAACATCTCCGGAGCGAGGTCGAGCACCGCCTGAGCCGCCTGGGCGCAAACCAGGGCATCGCGGTAGCGGTCGCCCCGAATGGTGGACAGATTGGGAAAGTGGCCGAACGGGCAGCCGAACAGGTTGCCGGTGAGGCAGATGCGGTGTTGCGGGAGCCAGACTACCAGCGAGTCGTTGGTCTCCGCGCCGGGGCATCCGATGAGCACGACGTCCAACCCGCCCACATTGAGTTCCAGCCGGTCGTCAAACAGCACATCGGGAGTGGGGGCATCCTGCGGGTTGAAATCGGTGTACCCGTGATCGCGGTATTCGCGGTTTATGGCCGCGAACTCGTCATCAAAGGCGAACCCAGCCCTTCGGGCCCGAAACCAGAACAGGCGGTTGTCGTAGCTCTGATGTTCGGGGTTCCCGCTTTGGGCAATCACCTCGAGGCCGGGGTAGAGCTCTCGAAAAAAGGCCGTCCCCCCGACGTGGTCCACATGCCCCTGGGTGAAAACCAGGTGTCCGATGGGGGCATCGGAGTGCGATGAGAGATTGTGATGGTGGACTGGCGCCTCCATTCCCATGCCCGAGTTGACCAGCACGCTGGGACCAGCGCTTTCCAGGAGGTAGACGTTGGAGAATCCCTCCGACATCACCACGAAGTCGTTGATCCGCTCACAGCGGCCGAATCTTGCCGGAGTGGGATCCACCGGACGAGAGCGGTAAATCGGTGTGCGCATTCAGAAGTCCATTCCCTGATGTTGGCTCCAGATTTTTATCCCATTTCCCCTTCAGGCTGCTCTGCCGATCAGTCTTCGAGGTCTTCGATGCTGCGGGGCCAGTCGCCTTTGAGGAGGCGGGACAGTGAGCGGTCGGCCAGGATGCGACCGTCGGTTTGGCACTGGGGGCAGTAGTTGACCTCGTTGTCGGCGTAGACAATGCGCTGGACAGCGACAGAGCACTCCGGACAGGGCTGGCCGAACTTGCCGTAGACGGCCATGTCGTCGTGGAAGGCGGTGACCTTGTCGGGGAAGCCGTCGCCCACTGCTTGGCGGTGGCGCTCGGTCCAGCCGACCAGCGTGGTTCGGGTGGCCTCATAGAGCCGGGCAACCTCCTCGTTGTCGAGGTTGCCGGTGCGCTGCACCGGGGACAGCCCGGCGTGAAACAAGATCTCATCGCTATAGGCGTTGCCGATGCCGCTGAACACGGTGGGATCGCAGAGGGCCCGCTTTAGGGTGCGGTTGCGGCTGGTCAGGGCGGCCCGGAACTCGGCCTCGTCCACTTCCAGCGGTTCCACTCCGCCCCGATCGTGGTGTTCGATCAACGCGGCGGCCCCCCGGACCAGCCACAGTGACGCCTTCTTGCGCTTGCTGGCTTCGGTGAGTACCAGGGTGCCGTGCTCGAAGTCGAAGGCGGCCAGCCCGATCTTCCCCGGCGGCTTGGCCCCCACCTCATCTCGCCACCGCAACCGCCCCGCCACCATCAGGTGGATCACTAGGAACAGTTGGTCACCCCCGCCCAGCTCCAGCACCAACCGCTTGCCCAACCGCTTGGTGCCGACCACCGTTCGCCCCTCAGCCTGGCTGATCGGAGGATCAAACGTCTGAAGCAGACTGACCCCGACTATTCGGATCTTGCGCAGCTCCCGCCCCACCACATACCGGTCCAGCGCTTCCAGATAGATCACCACATCAGGCAGCTCAGGCATTTCAACGCTTCCGGCCTGCCGCGGTCACGAATCAAGACTAGGACAAGGGCACAATTTCCAAGTCGGTGTGGCGGGGTAGGTGCCGAGAATGTTGTCCGATATGTCTTCCAAAGATCGTCCATTATGTCGCTTTCAGACCGTCCATTTTGTACAGTTAGGTTGATGAGCGACTATCTGCCCAGGATTGTGGATCTCGAGCTTGACGAGTTGCTTGATGGGTTGCCGGCAATTTCCATTGAGGGCCCAAGGGCGGTGGGGAAGACGGAGACGGCGCTGCGCCGGGCAGCAACTGTGTATCGCCTCGATGACTTGGCTCAAGCAGAGATACTGCGGGGCGAGCCTGAGCGGCTGGTCAGCGGCGATCCCCCGATCCTCATTGACGAGTGGCAGCGGATGCCGTATTCGTGGGACCTGGTGCGACGAGCCGTCGACCGCGATCCCTCCGCGGGGCGGTTCGTGCTTACCGGGTCGGCTGCGCCGGCGGAAGCTCCCACCCACTCAGGCGCTGGGCGCATTGTCACGGTCAGGATGCGGCCGCTTTCGCTGGCCGAGCGCAGTCTCGACATGACAACCGTGGCACTCAGTGAACTGCTCAGGGGACGGAGGCCCCCGTTGGAAGGTAAGACTGATGTCAGATTGGCCGACTACGCAACCGAGATAGTCCGGTCGGGTTTTCCCGCAATCAGAGCGTTACCGGATCGACTGCGGCGGGCACAGTTAGATGGCTACGTGGAGCGCATCGTAGAGCACGATCTCAGTGACTTGGGCCGCAATGTCCGCGATAGAGCCGCCCTGAGAAGTTGGATGACCGCATTCGCGGCGGCCACTTCCACCTCCGCCAGTTACGAGACCATCCGAGACGCCGCGACACCCGGTGAGACCGACAAGCCAGCGAGAGCAACGACGACCGCGTATCGCAGCATGCTGGAACAGCTATGGATGGTTGAGGAAGTGCCAGCCTGGCTGCCGACCGGCAACCGCTTCCGTCGGTTGGCTGCTTCTCCTGTCCACCAGCTTGCCGACCCTGCCCTGGCTGCACGACTGCTTGGCGTTGATGTCGACGCTCTCATCGAGGGCGCTGACGCCGGACCGCCCATTCCTCGCGATGGCACCCTGCTGGGCGCGCTGTTTGAATCCCTTGTCACGCTGTCGGTGAGAACATACGCCCAACACAACGAGGCCCGGGTGTCGCACTTGCGCACACGCGCCGGCGAGCAGGAAGTCGATCTCATCGTGGAGCGAGCCGATGGGGGGGTTGTGGCCTTGGAGGTGAAGCTCTCGGCTCTCGTCGATGATCACGATGTGCGGCACCTTCACTGGCTCGCCAAACGAATCGGCCCGCGCCTGGCAGACGCCGTTGTCATAACCACCGGCCGGGAGGCCTACCGCCGCCACGACGGCATCGGCGTGATACCAGCAGCGCTGCTCGGCCCCTGAAGCTAGCCACGGCGGGGTGCTAGGGCAATGCGATGAGGGTGCCTTCGGTGAAGTGGGTGATGGCGGCGGGGTAGATGCCGAACAGGAGCGTGGCCGCTGCGGTGAGGCCGAGGGCGGCCACGAGGGAGGGGGGCACCCGCAGAGATGAGGTGTTGGCCTCTTCGGGGGCGTCTTCGAACCACATCATGCGGGCCACCTTGGCGTAATAGAACAGCGCGATCACCGAGTTGACCGCGGCGATGGCGGCCAGGGAGTAGCCCCAGCCGGTGTCGGCTTCCACCACGGCCCGGAACACCGCGAACTTGGCGAACCAGCCGCCCAGCGGGGGGATCCCGGCCAGGGAGAACAGGAAGATCGTCATGAGGATGGTCATGCCCGGGGCGTATTTGAACAGCCCGGCATACGAGCTGATCTGGCCGGAGGCGGTGCGGCGGGCCACCGCGATGATCACCGCGAAGGCGCCTAGGTTCATGGCGGCGTAGATCAGCACGTAGATGATCACCGCGGAGAGCGCGTCGCCGCCGATGTCGCCGGCCACCGCCAGGGGGGCCAGCATGAACCCGGCCTGCGACACCCCGGAGTAGGCCATGAGGCGCACGATGTTCTCTTGGCGCAGGGCGATGAGGTTGCCGGCGGTCATCGAGCCCACGGCCAGGATCCACAGCAGCGGCTGGTAGACGTCGTCGCGTCCGGGGAATCCGGCGTAAACCAACTGCATGAGGGCCACGAAACCGGCGGCCTTGGAGGCCACGGCCAAAAAGGCGGTCACCGGGGTGGGCGCGCCCTCATAGGTGTCGGGGGCCCAGGTGTGAAACGGGAAGCCCGACACCTTGAAGGCGAACCCGATGATCACGAAGATGATGCCCAGCGTGATCACCGGATTGGTACTGCCGCTCGACACTGTGTCGGAAATGACCGACAGACGGGTGTCGCCGGCCAGCCCGAACAACAGCGACATGCCGTACAGCATGATGGCCGAGGCAAACACCCCCATCAGGTAGTACTTGAGACCGGCTTCGTTGCTCCTGGGGTCGGCCTTGCGCCAGGCGGCCATCAAATAGGCGGGGATGGACAGCAGCTCCAAGGCCACGAAGATGGTGACCAGATCGCGGGCCGAGGCCATCAGCACCATGCCCATCACCGATGCCAGCAGAAGGCCGTAGTACTCGTTCTCCCAGTAGTCGCCCTCGGCGATGTAGTTGGTGGACAACAGCACCACGATGTAGGCGACCACGATGAACATGGCCTTCAAGATGAGCGCGAAGTCGTCCACCACGAAGGCGCCCCCGAACATCTCCCGGGTGGTTCCATCGGCGGCCAGGGTCACGATGGGGATCAGCGCCACCAGCAAGCCGATGCCAGCCAGCGCCGAGGTGTAGGCCCGGCCCCGCTCCAACAGCACGATGTCGATCAGCGTGACCACCGCGCCCACCCCCAGCAGGGTGAGTTCGGGCGCGACGGCGTGCCAGTCGATGTCGGGCCGGACGAAGCCGACGATCGAGGGCAGGGACGAGAGCACCGGTGTGGCCTACTTCCCGGCCGCCGCGTCGAAGCAGGCGCCGCTGGTGGCCGAGTCGAGGCACTCGCTGAGCGAGTTGACCACCGCGGGGTCGGTGGCTCCGAAAAGCAGGTGGGGGTACACGCCCAGCACCAAGATCAGAATGAGCAGCGGGGCCCAGGCCAGGTACTCGGACACAGTGGCGTCGTGCACGTGGGGGTCGTTGGCGAACTCCTCTCGGGGATTCCCGAAGGCCGTCTTCTGGAGCATCCAAAGGAGATAGCCGGCGGCCAGTACCGTGCCTAACGCGGCGATGACCATGTACGACCGGAAGGTCGCTTCGGCCAGCACCTCGGCGGGATTGTAGGAGGCCAAGATGGCGGGAAACTCACCCCAGAACCCGGCCAGGCCGGGCAGCCCCAGCGAGGCCATGGCGCAGAACCCGAGAATCCAGCCCATGCGGGGGGCCTGCACCAAAAGCCCGCCCAGCCGGGACATGTCCAGGGTGTGGTAGCGCTCTTTGACCGATCCGGCCAAAAAGAACAGCATCCCGGTGATGAGCCCGTGGGCCACCATCCCGAACACCGCGGCGTTGATGCCGAAGTCGGTGAGGGTGGCGATGCCCAGCATCACGAAGCCCATGTGGGCCACCGAGGAGAACGCCACCAGCCGTTTCAGATCGCGCTGGGCCAAACAGCCCAAAGCGCCGTAGATGATCCCGATCACCGCCAACAGCCCGATGAACGGGGCCCACTCGGCGGCGGCCTCGGGCAGGATGGGGATGGCGATGCGGACGAACCCGTAGGTGCCCAGCTTCAGCAACACCGCGGCCAGGATCACCGAGCCCACCGTGGGGGCCTCGGTGTGGGCATCGGGCAGCCAGGTGTGGAACGGGAACATGGGCACTTTGATCCCGAACCCCAGGAACATGCCGCCGAACACCCAGACCTGCGACGACTTGGCGATACCGGCGGCTGCCTCGGGCAAGAGCCGCATGTCGAAGGTGCCCGCATCGGCCAGGAAGTACAAGGCCAAGAAGCTCACCAGCATCAGCGCCGAGCCGAACAGGGTGAATAAGAAGAATTTGATGGCCGCGTAGCGCCGGTTCTCGCCGCCCCACACCCCGATCATGAAATACATGGGCAGCAGCACGACCTCGAAGAAAACGAAGAACAGGATCAGGTCTTGGGCCGCGAAGGTGCCGATCATCCCGGTTTCCAGGATGAGCAGCAGTATCAAGAACGCTTTGGGGTTGTGCGGCTCGGGGAAGTGGTTCCAGGAGTAGATCACGCACAGAGGCACGATCAGCATGGTGAGCAGCATCAGCGGCAGGGAAATGCCGTCGACGCCCATGATGTAGCGGGAGTCGATGACGTCGATCCAGCCCTTGTCCACCACGAAGTTGAGGGCGCCGTAGTTGTCGTTGTCGATGAACTGGATCAACAGCAGCAAGCCGAAGACGGCCACCGCCACGGTGGTGGCCAAGGCGATCAGCTTGTGGAGCTGCTCTCGGTCCTTGGGGATGAGCAGCATGACGGCCGCGCCGATGATCGGCAGGAACGTCGGGATACTCAGCCCCCAGTCGTTGAGAAACTCACCCATGTGTACGTGTGCTCCCTCTCAGCCACCGCTTTAGCGTCGGTGGGATCGTTTTTTCACCCATGTGTATGTGTGCTCCCTAGATGACGATGATGAAGATGCCGGCCAGGATGGTGGCGGCGGCGAACATGATGGCGGCGTACTGCTGAACCTTGCCGGTTTGGATGCGGCGCAGCTCCTCCCCCGAGCTGTCGGAGATCTTGCCGGTGGCGTTGACGATGCCGTCCACCACTAGCTGGTCCACCTTGTGGTAGACGATTTCGCCGGCCTGCACCGACCGGGTGCCGGCCTCGTTGACCACCCGGTCGATGACGTTCTGGTTGGTCCAATAGGCCGCTCGGGCCAATGGCCCTTTGACGAAGCCGACGATCACGGTGGTGTACAGCCAGTCGAGGTAGTACTTGTTGACCAGGATCCGGTGGCCGAGACGGGCCACTGCCGATCTCGAAGTGGGGCCATCCGGAAGTTCGGTGGCCGTCGGGCTAACCGCCCGGACCCGGACGAAGTAGTAGTAATAGGCGGCGCCGATGCCGATGAGGGCCACGATCACCGACACGATGGCCAGCGTCCAAGACGGGGTGGCGTGCTTGATTGCTGGGAAGTAGCTCACGCCCACGGGCTCCACCCACTGGAGGAACTTCTCCTCCCATGAGGCGGGGACGAGCTGGAAGCCGGCCGGGAAGTTGATGAACCCAGCGAAGATCGCCAAGGTGCCCAGGATCCACAGCGGCACGGTGATCCGGGGGCCGGACTCATGGGGTGTGCCATGGCCTCGGAACTCCCCGAAGAAGGTCAGGTACACCACCCGGGTCATGTAGGCCCCGGTGAGCGCCGCGGTGATCATGCCCATGGCCAGCATCACGGTGTAGGCGCCGTTGCCCCCGGTGCCGCCGAACAGGCCCCATCCGCCGGTACCCACCAGAATCTCGTCCTTCGACCAGAACCCCGACAGGATGGGTAAGCCGGCCAGAGCCACCGTGCCGATCATGAACGTGCGGTAGGTGTGGGGCATGAACTTGCGCAGGCCGCCCATGTCCTTCTTCATGTCGAAGGAGTGCACGGCGTGGCTGACCGAGCCCGAGCCCAAGAACAAGCAGGCCTTGAAGAAGGCGTGGGTGAACAGGTGGAACAGGGCTGCGGTCCACGCCCCCACCCCCAACGCCAGCACCATGTAGCCCAGCTGGGAGACGGTGGAATAGGCCAGCACCCGCTTGATGTCGTTCTGGACGAAGGCCAGGGTGGCCCCCACCAGGGTGGTGAGCCCCCCGATCAGAGCCAGCGCGTTGATGCTGGAGCCGCCGATGGTGTAGCCCTCGAAGAACACCCCATAGAGCCGGGCCACCATGAAGATGCCGGCCACCACCATGGTGGCGGCGTGGATGAGGGCTGACACAGGGGTAGGTCCGGCCATGGCGTCGGGCAGCCAGGTGTGGAGGAAGAATTGCCCCGACTTGGACATGACCGCGGCGGTGAGGCACAGCGCGGCGGCCAGGGTGACCGTGTGGCTCATGGTGCCGTTGATGGCGGCCTCGTTCACCCCGATCACATCGAAGGTGCCCGCGCCGAAGAACAGGATGGACACCCCGATGATGATGCCCATGTCGCCCACCCGGTTGGTGAAGAAGGCCTTGAGGGCGGCGTCGGAGTTGTCCTTCTCCTCCCACCAGTGGCCGATGAGCACGAAGGAACACACCCCAACCAGCTCCCAGCCCACCAGCATCTGGATGGTGGTGGAGGCGGTGACGAAGAAGAGCATCGACGCGGTGAACAGGCTCAAAAAGGCGAAGAAGTGGGTGTAGCGGCGGTCGCCAGCCACGTAGTCGGTGGAGTAGATGTGCACCAGCAGCGAAACCACTGTGACCACGAAGATCATCATCACGGCCAGGCCGTCGATCATGATGCCCGCGCCGATGGCCTCGGCCCCATTGGTGAGCCAGGTGATCGATCGGGTGAGCGCGCTCACCCCGCCGGAGGCCTCGCCCTCCGCGGCGGCTACCAGGCCGCCCGCGCCCAGGGCGTGCTCGCCTTCGGCGCCCCCTCCGCCGGCGCCTTCCACCTCGCTGATCCACTGGATGGCGGTGATCAGGCCAAACACGAAGGAAGCCCCGACCGCGGCGATGCCGATCTCGGAGCCCCCTTTGGGGAACCGCTTGCCGAACAGCAAGATCAGCAGGAACGACACTGCCGGGAACAGCCAGATCAGCCAGGCGTTCTCCAGAAACCATCCGGAGGCGGCAACGGCTTTGCCCGCGGTCTCGGCGGCGGCGATGTTTGCGCTTAGCACCGACCCATCACCCCTTCATCAGATCGACTTGGTCCAAGTCGATGGATCGGCGGTTGCGGTACAAAAGCAGCACGATGGCCAGGCCGATTCCCACTTCGGCGGCGGCCACGGTGATCACGAACAGGGCGAAGATCTGGCCCATGACCGTGTCGTGAAACGCCCCGAAGGCCACCAGGTTGATGTTCACTGCGTTGAGGATGAGCTCGATGGACATGAGCACCAGCACGCCATTGCGGCGGGCCAGCACCCCATACACCCCGATGCAGAACAACACCGCACCCAACAGGAGCATCTCATTCAAATACATCAGCCGCCCTCCTCTCGGCGGGCGATCACGATGGCGCCGATGAGGGCGGCTAACAGCAGCACCGACACCGCCTCGAAGGGCACGATGTACTGGGAGAAGAGTTCGTCGGACACCTGGGCGGTGGTCTGGGGGGTCTGACCGCCGGGCAGGTTGGCGTCCAGCTTCACGTCTTCGAAGTGGTCCACTAGCGCGCCGATCATCACGGCCAGCAGCAATAGGGCGGTCAGTATCGCCGGGAACTTGCGTTTATGGTCGGTCTCGGTGTCCTGGTCGAAGTCCGACCGGGTGAGCATGATGCCGAACAAGAACAGCACGATCACCGCGCCGATGTAGATGAGCACTTGGGTGATGCCGGTGAACTCCGCGCCCACCAGCAGGAATAGTGCGGCCACTCCGGCCAACACGATCACCAGGTACAGGGCGGCGTGCACGATGTCGCGGGTGGTAACCACCCGCAGGGCGGAGGCCACCATCACCGCGGCGATGATCCCGAAGGCGACGTGCTCAGCGATCACCGGGGAACCTTCAACACCTTCTGCTCAGATCCGGCCTCATAGGCCTCGAAGTCGGGCACGGTGTCCATCCACTCGCTGAGGCGCTCCTTGTCGTGGAGCAAGTCGGCGATGCGGGGTTCGGAGTACTCGTACTCGGGACTCCAGAACAGTGCCTCAAACGGGCAGACCTCCACGCAGATGCCGCAGTACATGCACAGGCTGTAGTCGATGTCGAAGCGGTCGAGCGCGTTCTTCTGGCGGGGCTTGCCCCCCTCCCGGCGAGGCGGGGCCAAGTACTTGTGGCCCTCGATGTAGATGCACCAGTCGGGGCACTCCCGGGCGCACAGCATGCAGGCGGTGCAGTTCTCCTCGTGGAGGGCGATCACCCCGCGGGCCCGGTCGGTGGGCATCTCTTTGACGTGGGGGTACTGCACGGTATGGGAGTGCTTGGAAGGGGCGGGCACCACCGGCAGGCCGTCGCCGAACAGTGTGCGGAACATGGTGCGGGCGGTGACCTTCAGTCCTGTGATCAATCCTGGTACTAGTGCCATGACAAGCTCCTACAAAACGACCTTGAAAATACCGGTGACAACGATGTTGACCAGTGACAACGGGATCAGGAATTTCCAGGCGAGGCGCTGTAGCTGATCTTCTCTCAGCCGCGGATAGGTGAAGCGGAACCAGAAGATCAGTGCGGCCACGGCCATGACCTTCACCAGCATTATGACTGGCCCGGCGATGTTAAACGCCCAGTGCTCGAGGTCGCCCCACGGCAGCGCCCAGCCGCCCAGGAACAAGACCGCGGCCAACGCGGCAAAGGCGAAGGCGGTGCCGAACTCGCCCATGAAGAAGAACAGGAACCTGAAGCCGGTGTACTCCACCTGGTAGCCGCCCACGATCTCGGACTCGGCCACCGGCATGTCGAACGGGGGCTGGGTGAGCTCGGCCTGCACCGCCACCAAGAAGATGAAGAATCCCACGAACTGGGTGAGGATGAACGGGTTGCCGATGCCGTCCCAGCCGAAGATCTCCCCGGTGGCCTGGGCGGTGACGATCTTTTGCAGGTCGAGGGTGCCGGCTTGGATGACCACGCCCATGACCGCCAGCACCAGCGGGAGCTCGTAGGCGATGAGCTGGCCAGCGGCCCGCAGGCCGCCCATGAGGGCGTATTTGTTGGACGACGCCCATCCGGCCATCAAGATGCCCACCACCGACAAAGACGACACTGCCAAGGCGTAGAAGATGCCCACGTCTAGCTGGGCCACCACCGCGTCGGGGCCGGTGGGGATGACCACATAGATCAAGAACGTGGAGATCAGCACTACGAGAGGGGCCAGCGCGAACACCGTTCGGTCGGCCTTTTCGGGGAAGATGTCCTCTTTCTGCAAGAACTTCACCCCGTCGGCCAACAACTGCAAGGTGCCGTAAGGGCCGGCCTCCATGGGCCCGAGGCGGCTCTGCATGAAGCTCATGATCTTCAGCAGGAACACATAGCCCAACACCAGGGCGGCGGTGGGGATGACCAGGGCGATCACGCCCATCTTGATGATGGCCGTGGCCCAGTAGGGCACTTCAACGGCCAGCAGACCCGACAACACTGCGGTCCCGGTCATCGGTCGATGTCTCCGAGGATGAAGTACAGGCTGGCCAAAATCGTGATGATGTCGGGCACGTACACGCCCTTGAGCAACCACGGCGTGATGGAGATGTTGGAAAAGCTGGCCGAGCGGATCTTCACCCGGAACGGCACCAGATCACCCTTGCTTACGACGTAGTAGCCCATCTCGCCCAGCGGGTTCTCGGTGGCGGCGTAGGCCTCTCCCGCCGGCACCTTGATGATGCGGGGCACCTTGGCCATGATCGGCCCGGCGGGAAGCCCGTCCAAGAGCTGGTCCACCATGTGGGTGGCCTCCCGGGTCTCTTGTAGCCGCACCCAGTAGCGGGCGAAGGAGTCACCGTCGGGGTGGGTCCACACCTTCCAGTCGAGTTGGTCGTACACCAGGGCCTCATGGCCGTCGCGGCGCAGATCCCAGTCCACTCCGCTGGCGCGGATATTGGCACCCGACAGCCCAAAGGAGAGGCCGACGGCCGGGGGCACGATGCCGATGCCCCGGGAGCGGGATTGGAAGATCTCGTTGCCCAGCACCAGATCCTCGAACTCGTCGCAGAAGTCCCGGATCTTCTCCATGGCCTGCTTGGTGTCGTCGATCCAGCCCTTGGGCAAGTCGTCTTTGACGCCGCCGATGCGGTCGAAGTTGGGGTGGAAGCGTCCGCCGGTGACCGCCTCGATCTGATTCAGCACGAACTCTCGGTCGCGGAAGGCCATGAACACCGGGGTGAGAGCCCCGAGCTGCACTGCCATGTCGCCCAAGAACAAGGTGATGTTGGCGATCCGGCTCAGCTCGAACAGCGCGGTGCGGATCCATTGGGCCCGGGGCGGAGCCTCCACCTCCATGAGCTTCTCGGCGGCCAGGATGAACGGCACCTCGTTGGCGAAGCTTCCCAGCCAGTCGATGCGGTTGATGAGTGTGGTGACCTGAGGATAGGTCCGCACCTCGGCCAGCTTCTCGTAGCCCCGGTGCATGTAGCCCATGATGGGCTCGGCCTCCACCACCTGCTCGCCGTCGAGGCGGGCTACCAGCCGGAGCGTTCCGTGGGTGGCCGGATGCTGGGGGCCGATGTTGAGGGTCATGCCCTCGGTCTCGATCTCCACGTTCAGCCGGGCGTCGGCGGCCTGGGTGGCCACATAGGCCAGCTGCTGGCGTTGGTCGGTACTCGTCGCGGTCACGAGTCCTCCTCGCCAGGGAACAGCTCCACGTCCACGATGCCGGGCCACGGCTTGACCCGGCGGGCGAGCAGCGGGAAGTCCTTGCGGAGGGGATTCCCCTCGAACTCGCCGGGAAGGTAGATGTTCCGGAGATCGGGATGGCTGTTGAACTGGATTCCGAACATCTCCCAGGCCTCCCGCTCATGCCAGTTGGCCCCGGGGTACACCTGGATCAGGGTGTTGATGCTCAGATCATCGTTGGGCAGGTCGGCTTTGATGGTGAGGCCCATGTGTTCGGTGACCGAATAGAGGCGCATCACCATCTGGAACCGGGTCTCTCCCCCGCCGTGACCCTGTTCCATGGGGTCGGCTGCCTTTGGTTCGGGGTTGTCCTCTTGGGCGTCCATGTCTCGCCCGTAGGGGGAGGGCAGCCAGTCGATGGCCGACAGCCAGTCGTAAAACTGGCAGCTGAGCTGGTCGCGGGCGGCGGTAGCCGCATCGACCCACGAGTCGCGGGCAACCCGAACCCAAAGATCGCTGTTAGGGATGATGTGGTGCTCCACAAAACCGTCGCCCAAGGCATCGGCCAGTTGAGCAGCCCAAGCTTCCCGGCGCTCGTCGGGCTGCGGGCCGGCTTCGGCGACGTCGTTGTCCATCTCAGTCGACGACAATGGGGTCACCTCGCCACCGCGCCGCCGGGTCCTCGTTGCCGATGCGCTCCTGGAGCAGCACGATGCCCTCCAACAATGCCTCGGGCCGGGGCGGACAGCCGGGCACATACACGTCCACCGGGATGATCTGGTCGACGCCCTTGGTCACCGAATAGGAGTCCCAATAGGGGCCTCCGCAGTTGGCGCAGGAGCCCATCGAGATGACGTATTTCGGGTCGGGCATCTGCTCGTAGAGGCGGAGGATCGAAGGGACCATCTTGTCGGTGACCGTGCCCGAGATCACCACCAGATCTGCCTGCCGGGGACTGGCGGGAAACGGGATCACGCCAAGGCGCATGACGTCGTAGCGTGGGGATCCGATCACCGCGCCCATCTCGATGGCGCAGCAGGCCAGGCCCCACTGGTACATCCAGATGGAGTACTTCCGCCCGAGATTGAGCAGCATGGTCAGGGGTTTTGGAGCCTTCCCGCTAGCGACCAGTCCCACCGATTACCTCAGATCCACCGAAGGACGCCCTTTCGCCAGGCGTACACCAAGCCCAGCGCAAGGATGAAGATGAAAATGGCCATCTCGACCAAACCGAACGTTCCGTAGGCCTCCAGCCGGGTGGCCCAGGGGAAGATGAATACCGCCTCGACGTCGAACATCACGAAGAGAAGGGCGAACACGTAGTACCGGATGTTGCTCTGCGACCAGCCCAGCCCCACGGGATCGACGCCGCTCTCGTAGGTGATGTATTTCTGGGGTTGCGACCGGGTGGGCCGCAGCAAGCTGCCAAGCCCCAGCATCCCGAACACCAACGCGCCAGCCAGCACGAGGAATAGGACAACTAGGAGGTAGTCGCGGAGGAACTCCGACACGGCTCGAAGGTTACCGACGGGGTTTTCTGCGGGCCAATACGTACCTAGGGGGCGGGAACAAAGGCGGCGGCAATAACCCCAGGTCCGGCGTGGGTGCCCACGACGGGCCCGATGAGGGTCACAGTCAAGGGGTTGTGGGCGGGGGTTTCGCCCAGGCTGGCGGTGAACGCGTCGATGTCATCGGCCGCACCGTGGGCCAGAGCCAATTGCTCCAACTCTCCGGCTTCGCCCACTTGCTTGGTCAGCCAGGAGCGGGCCTTGCCCCGGGTTCGCTGTTTGCCAGCCTCCTCCACGATGCCAGAGGTGAGATCCAGGCAGGGCTTGATCGACAGGGCGCTGCCCAGAAGGGCCTGCGCGGTGCCGATGCGCCCGCCCTTTTTGAGATTGTCCAGGGTGTCCAGCACGGCATAGATGAAAACCCGGTCCTTCATCTCAGCCAGTTGGGCTTCGATCTGATCGGCACCGTGGCCGGCTTCGGCGGCGGCCGCTGCGGCCTTCACCATGAGGCCCAGGCCTACCGAGACCTTGCCGGAGTCCACCACCCGAACATCCACCTCGCCCTCCAATGCTCGAGCCGCATTTTGGGCCGACTCCCCGGTGGCCGACAGGGCGAACGAGAGATTTATGCACACCACTGCGTCGGCTCCGCCCGCGGCCAGCTCTCGAAACACTGCTTCAAAGGCACCCGGTGCAGGGGCGGCAGTGGACGGGAGATCGTCGCTGGCCGCCATCTTCTCGTAGAAGCTCTCAGCCGAAAGGTCCTGGCCGTCGGTGAACTCTGCGTCGCCGAAACGGATGGTGAGGGGGACCACGGTGATCTGGTAGCGCTCGATGTCAGCGGCGCTGAGATCGCAGGAACTATCGGTCACGATGCGAACTGCCATGGCTTCGACACTACTCCTGTTGCGAGGTAGGCATCCCCTCGCCGATTTCTGATTTCGCAGGCCCTGGGGGCGGGGCCACTTCCATACCGACTACCGATACGTGCCGGGCTCGGGCCGCCTGTCGTCGGCGGGACCACCAGCTTCTGCCCCACCACACCATCAAGATGGCCAGCGCGGCGGCCGCGATCCCCACCCCGGCGCCCGACAGCGAAGTTGCCCGTACGGTGAGCTGGGATTCGCCCAAGGCCAGCAGCCCGGTGGGCGAGTTGACCCCGATTTCCAACACGGCGTCGCCCGAGGTCTTGGCCCGAACCGGTACTTGGACTTGGTTGACGCCGGGGGACAGTCGCCACAGCAGGGAATCACCGTCGGGAAAGTCCAGCTTGTCGCTGTTGAGGTCCAATCGGACGACGACATCGTGGTTGAGGCTGTTGCGAATGATCATCGGAATGCTCCCCGAGCGGCTGGTAAGGGTGATCCGCTGCTGGCTCGGGGGTTGGATGGCGGCCACAGTGTCTCGCACAGTTTGGGCTACCACGGCCAGATAAGCGTCCCGCTGGGTTTCGGTCAGGCCATAGGCACCCGATAGCAGCAAAGCCCGCTCCAAGGTCTCGATCAACTGCCGCTCGGGGGTGCCCACGGTGGCGATCGGGTCCACCATGTTCTGGTACGACCGGGCGATGCGCTGTCCGTTGGTCAAGGCGGCCTTGTAGTCCTCCCCGAAACCGTCCTCTTCGGCGGGGCGCACCTCTCGAAGGGTGTCTGGCTCGAGCCTCTCCACAATGGTGGCGGGGTCGATGGGCGAAAGGATGGGGCTGGCGCTGATTTCGTCCAGCAGCACCCCTAGCCCAGTGGAATCCGGCAGCGAGGCTAGGGGTGGCGCCAGAACGATCCCCCGGAGCCTCTGGGGGTCTTCAAACCAGCGGACGGCCAGGTCGGCCAACACCAAATAGGGCGCGGCCTCTGAGCTGCTGGCTCGGGTGATGTGAGCGGTCACGCTGCTGTCGATAGCCACTGCTCGAGCCGGTTGGTCGACTGCCGGTAGGAGGAACGATGTCTTGGCCGATGTGCTTACCAGTTCATCAGCCGGATTGAGCAGGGCATCGGGAACCAGGACCAGCTCCACCTGCTCTCGTTGAAGCCGTTGGAGCAATTCGGGTGAGGCCGATGTGGTCAGCACCATGATGGTGCGGTCGGGTTGAGAGCCGAGATGCTCGTCCAACACCGCCGCCCCCGCCTCGATCTGCCAGCCGATCTGGAGACTGAGGTCTTGGTCGATCCACGCATCGCTGTCCAGGGGGACGTAGGTGTTGCTGGCGATCTGGCCGCTGATCATGGCTTGTTGGAGTCGGGCCAGCAGTTGGGCGTGCTCGGGCCGATCGCTGATGGCCAAAGCGTCGATCAAATGGGGATCGAGTGAGACTGTGACGGGGAGTTGGGGGCGAAGCCGGGGATCTAGGACATCGGCCAGCGTTTGCAGGCTCGGGCCGGCGGGACCCAGATCCACGTTGCCCTGTTGGTCGACTGCTGGAGGCCCACTCACCGACAGCACCGTGCCCACCATCAGGGGAGGCTGGTTGGAGTCCGGTATGGGGGTGCGGACCAGAAAGGTGTGGACAATGTCCAGTCGGTTGCCGGCGGAATCCCGGAGAACGAGGCTCACCGGGTATACCCCTTCGGTGGGCAGTGGGAGCAGCAGTTCATCCGCCCCCGGCTCTTGGCTGCTGGTGGTGGCGATTTGCAACGATGCGATCCCGCTGGCATCCGGCTGAGGGATGGCCAACCGGGAGGTCTCATGGTGACCCAGTCCGGTGGAGGGTTCAGCCAGCCGATCCAGAAAAGCGGAGCGAGACCGGATGGGCACCCCGATGTTGACGTCAACGGTGGACTCGTCAGGAACATTGAGAAGTCGGATGGATAGCCGGAAGAAATCCTCCTCGGCGATCCACATGCTTTGGCTGACCAGCTCGATGGCAGGGGTGGTGTCGCCGGAGGAGTCATCGCCGTTCTGGGCGGATGCCGCGGGAAGTGCGATGGCGGGCGCGGCGAGCAGCACCAAAGCCATCACCAGGCCGAGTAGCCAGGATCGGTGTCGCGAACCCAACTCAGGGCTCAAGGACTCTCTCCAGGACTTGCAAACCGGATGGGACCTGTTCGAAGCCCAGCCGCTCATAGAGCCGCAGCGCTCCTGAGTTGTGTTTGGGCGTGTTGACCCAGGCTTGGGTCACCCCCCAACGGGCCATCCACCTCAGTCCGTCGATCACCAGGGCTGCTCCCGCGCCCTGGCCTTGTTGGCGGGGCGAGATTGCCAAGCGCTGGAGGTAGCCTGCCGGACCGCTGCGCCCACAGATGGCATACCCGGTCAATGCCGCGTTGGCGTCTTGGCGGGCGATGCGGAAGCGTCGAAATGGAGTGGCCCGCAGGGCGTCGTGCAACCCAGGTTGGTCGAGTTGCCAAAAGGGCTCGAAAGCGTCACGGTCTACAGCCAGTACCGATGTGTGGTCGCGGCGGCGAGCCCTTCTTATGGCGATGCTGCCATTTCGATCAGGAAGTCCGCTGGGAATCGGCCGGGTCAACAACGCGAGCTGCTGGCAGGGCTTGAACCCAGCCCGCAAGAAGGGCTCCGCTTCGAAACGCGAGAGCGCTGAGGTCCGCAGGCGCTGGTAGCCCTGAGCGGCCGCAGTCTCAATCGCCGCGGTGGCCGTGGCGTCAGACACCGCCGAACCAGAAGTCAAATGGATGAGCAGGCCAGTCCCGGCCTCGCCGGCCCAGTTCCTAAGCCGCAGGCGATCTCCCCCGAGCCGGAGTACCTCCGACCGTCGGCCCAACATTTCAGTGAGGCTAGTGGTGTGTTGGAACGATGGCCCTGCGGGGATATTGGAGGGGCCAGCCCAGGCGGCGAGGGTACCGTGGGGCCGTGTCGGTTCTGTGGATCACCGACGAGCGCTTTCTCGACCACGACGCCGGGCGCTCCCATCCGGAGCGGCCGGCTCGCCTGCGCGCCGTGATCGACGGTGTGCAGCGGGCGGGGCTGGCCGATGCGCTGATCCCGACCGAGCCCCGAATGGCCACCGATGCCGAGTTGCTAGCTGTTCACCAGCGGGCAGTGCTCGACTCGGTTCACCGGGTGGCCCAAGCTGGCGGCGGTCGGCTCGACCCCGACACAGTGCTGTCGGCTGAGTCGGAGGCGGCGGCTCGGCTGGCCGCCGGGGCGGGGATGGCGGCCATCGACGGACTGGACGACGGGGAAGCCGATGCTGCGTTCTGCGCGGTGCGCCCGCCGGGCCACCACGCCACCCCGGTGCGATCGATGGGATTCTGCATGTTCAACAGCGCGGCAGTCTGTGCCCAGGCGCTAGCCGACCGGGGCGAGCGGGTGCTGGTGGTGGACTATGACGCCCACCACGGCAACGGCACTCAAGATGTCTTTTGGGAGGACAGCCGGGTGATGTACGTGTCGTGGCACCAGTACCCGTTCTATCCGGGCACTGGGGGGTTGCTGGAGCGGGGCGAAGGAGCCGGGACGGGCACCACTATCAATCTGCCCATGCCCATGGGGGCGACCGGTGACGTGTACCGCCGTGGTTGGGAGGAGGCCGCGCTGCCCGTGGTGGAGCAATTCAGCCCTGATTGGCTGGTGCTGTCGGCTGGATTCGACGCCCACCGAGCCGACCCGCTGACCAATCTGGGTTTGGCCGCAGGGGATTTCGCCGATCTCACCGATGAAATCATTGAAGTGGTGCCCGCCGGCCGGCGCATCGCCTTTCTAGAAGGCGGCTACGACTTGGATGCCCTGGCCGATTGCGCGGCGGCTGCGGTGGCTGTCCTGGCGGGCACGACCTGGCGACCGGAGCCGGCCACAGGTGGCGGGCCGGGTGCAGAGGTGGCGGCCGCTGCGGCCGCTTTGTTGTCATGATCCTCGACCGTCTGGCTCCCGTCCGCGAAGAAGCTCGAGAGTTGGCTGAGCGGTTTGCTGCCGGTGGCTACCGGATCTATCTGGTGGGAGGAATTGTGCGGGACGCGATGCTGGGCCTACCGCTGGACTCATCATTCGATCTGGATCTCACCACCGACGCCCAGCCGGATGCGGTGAAGGCGATCTTGGAAGAGTGGGCCGACACCCTGTGGACCCAGGGGGAGCGGTTCGGCACCATCGGCGCTCGTCGCGGCGATCGCCGGGTTGAGATCACCACCCACCGCACTGAGCGGTACCTACCCGACTCTCGCAAGCCCGAGGTGGCCTTCGCCGATGCCATCGAAGCCGATCTCTCCCGCCGCGACTTCACCATCAACGCCATGGCCGTCGAGCTGCCCGATGGCGGGTTGGTTGATCCCTTCGGTGGTGCCGATGACTTGCGCGTCGGCCGCTTGTGCACTCCTCTAGGCCCTGAGGAAACGTTCAGCGACGACCCCCTGCGCATGTTGCGGGCCGCCCGGTTCTTGGCCCAATTCGATATGACCGCGGAACCCAAGCTGGTGGATGCCATGACTGCCATGGCCGACCGGCTTGAAATAGTCGCCCACGAGCGGATCCGCGACGAACTGGACCGGCTCCTCACTCTGTCTGACCCCGGACCCGGTTTCGAGCTGCTCTTTGAGACCGGACTGGGAGAACGGGTGTTGGGACCGGTCGGAGATGGCCATGCCGCGCTGGCCCTTCTTGGCAAGGTCGGCGACGATCCCGTTATCCGCTTGGCTGCATTGTTGGCCTATGCCGGATCCCCAGCCGAGGTGCGATCGGCCTTGTCAGAGCGACGAACAACCACCGAGGTCAGCCGCGCCGTTTTCGCCGTATTGACCGCGGCGCGCCGAGCCGTCGAACATCCCCCCCAATCCCTTGCCGAGCTACGTCGCTGGGTGGTCGATGCCGAACCCCATCTGCCCCAAGCGGTGATGCTGGCCATAGCTCTTGGCGGGGTGAATACGCTGACCGCCGACGTGGAAGCCCTGGTGGCCGCAGAGCCCGACCTGTCCGGTCCCCCAGCGCTCGACGGCGACGAAATTATGGCCCTGCTCGGTCTGGAGCCCGGCCCTGAAGTGGGCGCAGCCGTTGATGAGCTACGCCGCCACCGCCTTGACTCCGGACCTCTCGCTGCCGACGAGGCCCGCGAACACCTCCTGAGGTGGCGTTCTAGCTGACGTCGCCTCGGGCGTAGGCCTCGACCATCTCGCGGGCGGCCTCGTCGCGGTATTGGATGGGCGGGCTCTTCATGAAGTAGGCCGACGGACCCAGCAATGGGCCGCCGATGCCGTGGTCCAAGCCGAGCTTGGCGCAGCGGAGGGCGTCGATGATGACGCCGGCGGAATTGGGGGAGTCCACCACTTCCAGCTTGAGGTCGATGTTGAGGGGGACATCGCCGAAGCCCCGGCCCTCGAGGCGGATGTGGGCCCACTTGCGGTCTTCCAGCCAGGGCACATGGTCGCTGGGGCCGATGTGTACGTCATCGGCAGCGATGCCCTTGTCGAGCTGGCTGGTCACCGACTGCGTCTTGGAAATCTTCTTGGACACCAGTCGGGACCGCTCCAACATGTTCATGAAGTCCATGTTCCCGCCGAAGTTGAGCTGGTAGGTGCGGTCGAGCTCGACGCCCCGGTCCTCGTAGAGCCGGGCCAAAGTGCGGTGCACGATAGTGGCACCCACCTGGCTCTTGATGTCGTCGCCCACCACCGGGACACCCGCATTGGTGAAGCGCTGGGCCCACTCTGGATCGGAGGCGATAAACACGGGAATGGCGTTCACAAAAGCCACGCCAGCCTCCAGGCAACACTCGGCGTAGTAGCGCTGGGCTTCCTCGGAGCCCACCGGGAGGTAGGAGATGAGCACGTCGGCGCCCGCGTCCCGAAGCGCCTCGGCCACGTCCACCGGCGCGGCCGGGGACTCCTCGCACTGGGTTCGGTAGAACTCGCCGAACCCGTCCAGAGTGGGGGCCCGCTGCACCCGCACGCCCAGATCGGGCACATCGCAGAACTGCACGGTGTTGTTGGGATCGGCTCCGATGGCCTTGCCCAGGTCGAGACCGACCTTGGAGGCGTCCACGTCGAAAGCGGCCACGGGCACCACGTCGTTGATGTGGTAGCCCCCCAGCACCACGTGCATGAGGCCGGGGACGTGGTCGTCGGGTTCGGCGTCGGCGTAGTAGTGCAGCCCCTGCACCAGAGAGCTGGCGCAGTTGCCGACACCGGCGATTGCGATGCGGATTGGATTGCTCATCGTGATTGCCCTCCTTGGGCGAAGAAGTATCGATCGGCGCTGATCATGGGTCGGTTGGTTCGGTACTCGGCCGGTTGTTGCGCTCGTCGGCGATCAGCCGATCGAGCCAAACCAAGTCGTATTCCCGGCGCTCCTGGTCCCTTTCGAACAGGGAGCGCACATAAGGATCGGTGGATTGAACGGGATCGCGGCGAGCCATGGCTTGCAAACTGACCAAGTGGGCTCGGCGCAACTCGAAGAGCGCCAGCCGCCGGTCTGGCGGAAGGAATCGGCAGAACGCCAGCTGCAAGCGGAAGCGCCGCTCGTTATTGGCGTCCTCCTGAAGGAGCTCCAGCAGGTGGTCTTCGCCGGCCTCGGTGATCTGGTACACCTTGCGGGTTCGGCCTGATTTGGACTTGGTGCTGCGCTTCCGGCTTCGGCGAGCGTGCCCCTCCGACGTTTGTTCATCGGTGAAGATCTCAGGGGCAACGGGAGCGGAGCTCACCCAGCCGCGGCGCTCCAAGCGGGCCAAGGCGGGGTACAGGGCGCCGTAGGAGTTGGCGTAGCCGCCGACCAGAGACTTGAGGCGCTTGTTCAGCTCGTAGCCGTGGAGGTCGCCCTCCTTGAGCAGTCCGAGCACCGCGAGATCCAACATTGGACCGCGATTATATCGAATCGCTATATCAGGTCAACTCGTTGGTGCGCGATAGACGTTGGGGTAGTCACCCGAACAAGGCGACTGAAGGATCTTCTGGGCCGCGGATCGATCGGGGATCGTGGGGGTCGGGGTTGGAGTTGGGCACGGTCACGGAGTGGTCGGTGATGTAGTTGCGGTGATCGATGGCCCACCGTCCATCTCGGCGGGACCACTGGTCGACATAGCGTCCCCGGCTGAAGATGTCGGCCGCGTCGGGGCCATCGCCGAAGGGCAGGGTTCGCAGCGCCACGGTCACGTAGGCCTCGCTCACTGCCCGATCCCCGTCCACTTGGATCAACACGTTGGTGATCTGGTGGGAATGGGTGGACATTCCGGCGTGGGCCGTCCAGACCCAGTCGACGAATTCGTGACCAGTGCCCTGGAAGATGTCGTCGCCGTAGTCGGCGGTTCCGTCGGGATGCCACACCGCGTAGGCCGCCGGCATGTCCATCCGGTCGAGTGCCCGGCAATAGCCGTAGATCACCTCGGTGATGGCCTGCTTGGCCACCATGGTGTCAAGAACATCCGCGCTGATGGGGTCAGTCATAAACCCATTCTCTATCGTTTCGCTCATGTCAGACCTCATCATCCGCGGCGGCAACCTGATTGACGGAATCGGAAACCCGGCCCGGTCCGCCGATGTGCGCATAAATGGAGGCGTTATCACCGAGGTGGGCCCGAATCTGGTTCCCGACTGCGAAACCGAGTTGGACGCCGGTGGCTGCTATGTGACCCCTGGGTTCATCGACTCCCACACCCACTTGGACCCGTCCATGTTCTGGGACCGGGGGTGCGACCCCATGCCCCAGCACGGGGTGACCACCGCGCTGATCGGCAACTGCTCGCTGTCGCTGGCCCCGGCCAAGGCCGAGAATCTCGATGAGCTCATCGATGTGTTCTGCTACATAGAGGACATGCCGGTGGCCGACTTCGAGTCGGCCATACCCTGGTCATGGGGGTCGTGGCGCCAGTACCGCGATGCCATGAACGAGGGCGGGATCGCGCTGAACATGGCCTCGCTCATCGGCCACTCCATGCTGCGGATCTACGTCATGGGTGACGACGCCTGGACCCGGGAGGCCACCGAAGAGGAGATCGCGGCCATGGCCGCCGAGATGGCCGACGCCATGGATGCGGGCTGTTATGGCTTCAGTACCTCGTTCTTCGACTTGGACCGCCGCAGCCGCCCGGTTCCCAGCCGGCTGGCTTGCGACGGGGAGTTGACCGCGCTGGCCGACGTGCTGGCCGCCGCGGGCCACGGCCTGGTGGAGTTCATTCCCAACCTCACCGGCGAGGATCCCGAAGCCGACATCCGCAGGATGGCCCGGGTGCTCGGACCCCGGGGGGTTACCTCCATCTGGAACGGGGTATCTCACAGCGATATGGCCCCGCACCGCCCGGATGAGTACATGGCCTTTACCCAGGCGATCCGCGATGAGGGCTGTGACATGTGGCCCATCTCCTCGCCCCGCACCGTGGACCTCAACGTGAGCTGGGACCAGACCATGGTGTTCATGATGCTGCCCAAGGGGTGGAACCAGATCATGGGGGTGACCGGGCACGCCCGACGGGAGATGCTGGCCGACCCCGGCTGGCGGGAGATCGCCCGCAACGAGTGGGACGCCACCGAGAAGTCGCTGTTCCCCATAAATCGGCCCGACTTCGCGCGGTTCACCTCGGTGACCCGCTCCGAGAACGAGAGTTGGCTGGGGCGTTCGCTGGCCGAGTTGACCGAGGCTCGAGGCGGTCACCCCTCGGATGTGTTCGCCGACTGGATACTGGAGAACGACTTGGAGCCCGGCGTGGTGGCCATGGGGGTGAGCAACAGCAACATTGACGCCGTAGCCCAGATGATCGCCGACGATCGCTGTCTGATCAGCGCCTCCGATGCCGGAGCCCACGTGCAGATGATGTGCGCCGCGGGCGATACCACCTTGCTGTTGACCCGCCACGTGCGCGAGCGGGGCGATCTTGAGCTTGAACAGGCGGTTTATGAGATCACCGGCCGCCAGGCCGAAATCATGGGGTTCAACGACCGGGGCCGCCTTATGCCCGGCTATGTAGGTGACGTGACGGTGTTCGACTTGGACGAGCTGTCGTGGGACACCGATGGGTTTGTGTCCGACCTGCCCTCGGGTGCTCCCCGCCTGCGCCGCCCGGCCGGAGGCTACCGGGCCACCGCAGTCAACGGGGTGCTCACCCAGGTGGAGGGATCGCTCACCGGTGCCAACCCCGGCGCGGTCCTCGACGCCAACACCCCGGCGCCCTGAGCCTGAACGCTAGGGCGTCGCGGCGATCTTGAGGGGGAACAGCTCGGCCACGCGGTGAAAGTCCTGATCGGCGGTCAGAATCTCTGACCCGGTTCGCAGAGCGATGTTGGCGATCATGCACACGATGTAGCCCGGAGGGGCTACATCATTGGCCCGACAGATCCGGCTGATGCGAGCTGCTCCCTCGAAGTCGGCGGTCGGGTTGGCTCCCAGCCAGGACACCGAGGTCATCAAATTGAAGAGCCGGAGGTGATTTTGGTCGTCTTTGGCCCCTCCCAGTACCTCCATCAGAACCGGCTCGGTGACGGCGACGTTGTGGCCGCCTTCGGCGATGAGTGCGGCCAGTCGGGCATGCACAGGGGAGTTGGTGCCTCGGTCGAACTCCATCCAGGCAGAGGTGTCGGCCAGGATCATCCGATGGGTTGGAGGCCGGTGTCGGGCGGGATCTCTCCGATGAGCTGTGCCCCCTGCATGGCCAGCATCTCGTCGGTGGTCAGGGGTAGCCCGGCCAGGCGGCTCAGCGCGATGTGTACGGCCTCGGTCTTGGTGCGCACGCCGTATCTGCGCATCACCACTTCGAGCAGACGGTCGTCAAGCTCGATATTGGTGCGGGTACGCGGGTTGACCTCGTTCATGGCCGTATTTTACACCTATTAGGTGTAAAGCTTGTAGCATATATGTAGAGATGGTCAATAGTCCTGGCCCTTGGAGGCGTTGTGGGCGCCCCAGCCGCCGGGGATGTACCCGTCCATGGTCACTGAGCGTTCGGTGAACAGCCAACGGCCGTTCACAACGCCATAGCAATCGATGTAGCGGCCCCAGTGGTCAAGGCCGTGCTCCATGATCACGTGGTAGTAGCAGCGGCCCCGAGCCTCGGTGGGTGAGAGCAGGTCGATCTGGTGGGTGGCGGTGTGGTGGCGGATGTACTTGGGGGTGCCGCCGCCGATGTCGGACAAAGTGTCCTGGGCGCCGGTGAAGATGGTGCGGATCTCGTCGATGCCGTACTTATCGGGCTGCGTCGGGGTGCGCATGATGGCGTCGGGGGCGAACAGGTCCATGACTTGGTCGAACCGGCCCGAGTCACCGTTGGCGTTGTACCGGGCTACTAAGTCCCGGATCGATTCCCGAGCGATCAATTCCCACTGCTCCATGAGTTGACGGTACATCGTTTCTGCTTGCGCGGCGGGTCCTACCGTTACCATCCCCCGGCGTGGTGGGGGGTCCGGTCCCCGCCCACCCCCCCCTCCACCCAGGGGGCCCGGCGGCGGGCGCCCGCAGCCGGGCCCCCCCCCCCCACCCCGAACGTTGGGGCGGGGCCCACCAGTTGAG
>JAJDTA010000044.1 GCA_022827405.1 Acidimicrobiia bacterium | reverse complement strand
TCCGCATCGACATCCCGGTGGCCTCCGAGGGCACGCTGGCCAACATGGGCGACATCGACCTGACCGACTGGGAGCCCACCTCGGTGCCCGCCGACGGCATCATCTGGATGCTCGAGCAGCCCGACGAATACTCCGGGCGATGCGAGAGCATGTGGGACCTGCGCCACCGAGAGCAGATCATGCCGAGCCGGGCCGAGCAGGAGTACACCACCAAGCCGCCGCTCCAGTTCATCAACGGCCTCTACGACCTTGAGACTCAGGATGCCTTCGCCCGCGGTGCCAAGGAAGCTGGAGGCTGAACGTGGACCTCAACGGAAAGACCGCCCTGGTGACCGGAGCAGCCTCGGGCATCGGCGCGGCCTGCGCTCGGCGATACGCGGAGGCCGGTGCCCGGGTGATCTGCACCGATGTGGCCGACGACTCCGGCCAGCAGGTGGCCGATGAGATCGGCGGACAATACCGGCACCTCGATGTAGCCGACTCGTCGGCTTGGGCCGCGCTGGCCGAGGAGTTGGCCGACAACCCCGGTCGCCTAGATCTGGTCCATTTGAACGCTGGGATCATGATGGGATTGTCCGACATTGCCGAGATGAGCGACGAGGATTACTTCCGCATCATCGGGATCAACCAGCACGGGGTGGTGTTCGGCCTGCGGGCTGCGGTTCCGTTGTTGGAAGCGGCCGGGGGCGGCCATGTGCTGGTTACCGGTTCGATGGCCTGTTTCAGCCCGCTGCCGGTGGATTTGGGCTATTCAATGTCGAAGCACGCCATAGCCGCCCTGGTCCGCAGCGCCGCCCCCAATCTCGCCGAGCAGGGCATCAGCCTCAACGCCGTCTGCCCGGCCACGGTGGGCACCGGATTTTTGGGCGGCAACCGAGACCGCCTTGAAGCCGCCGGCATGGTCATCATGGATTCGGAGGACGTGGCCGAGGCCGCCATGTCCATCCTCGACTCGGGCCTCACCGGCGAGTGCTTCGCACTGTTGAAGGGCCGGGCGCCCGAGCCCTTCCCGTTCGCCTCCATTCCCGGCAGCGATTACCGGTCGCGCCGCTAGATTCTCAGGCGAACCATGGCTGACTCTCTTCCCCCATCTGCCGACATCGGCCTCACTGTGGCCGAATCCACCCCTCGTCCTCCCGAGCTGACCCGAGCCCCCCAAGGGGCGCCCAACGTGCTGGTCATCCTGCTGGACGACACCGGCTTCGCCCAGCTCGGCTGCTTCGGGGCCGATATCGCCACCCCCAACATCGACCGGCTGGCCGCCAACGGCCTGGCCTACAACCGCTTCCACGTGACCGCCCTGTGCTCACCCACCCGAGCCGCCCTGCTGAGCGGGCGCAACCACCACGCGGTGGGCATGGGATTCCTGTCCGACATGACCATGGGATTTCCCGGCTACACCGCCCGCATTCCCCCGTCGGCCGCCTTGCTGCCCCGAATCCTGCGAGACGCCGGCTGGGGCACCATGGCCATCGGCAAGTGGCACCTCGCTCCCCGGGGCGAGCGCAGCGCGGCCGGCCCGTTCACCCTGTGGCCCACCGGCGTGGGCTTCGAGCGCTACTACGGGGTGCTCCACGGCGGGGCCAACTGCTGGGCCCCCAACCTGGTGCGCGACCAGCACTACATCAAGCCACCCGCCCACTTCGACGACGGCTACCACCTCAGCGCCGATCTGGCCGAGCAGGCAATCGCCCACATCACCGACCAGAAGCACGCCGCCCCCGACAAGCCGTTCTTCTGCTACTACGCCGAAGTGGCCACCCACGCCCCCCACCACGTGAGCCCCGAATGGGTGGAGCCTTACCGGGGGATGTTCGACGGCGGGTGGGAGCGGTGGCGAGAGCAGGCCTTCGAGCGCCAGTTGTCCTCGGGCATCGCGCCCGAGGGCACCACGCTCACCGAGCGACCGCCGTGGGTGCAGCCCTGGGGCGAGCTGGACGCCGACGCCCGGCGGCTTTTTGCCCGCATGCACGAGGTGTACGCCGGGTTCGTTTCCCACACCGATGCCCAGATCGGCCGGGTGATCAACCATCTGGGGGCCATCGGCGAGCTGGACAACACCGTGGTCATGCTGTGCTCCGACAACGGGGCCAGCGCCGAGGGTGGCCACGTGGGATCGGTCAACGAGCACCGGTTCACCAAGGGCCTGCCCGAATCGGTGGCCGCCAATCTGGAGTGGTTCGACGAGTTGGGCGGCCCCCGCACCTACAACCACTACGCCTGGGGTTGGGCCTGGGCCGGCAATACGCCGTTCCGGCTGTGGAAGCGCTACGCCTGGCTGGGCGGCACCCGCACACCGCTGGTGGTGCACTGGCCCGCGGGCATCGCCGCCCGAGGCGAGGTGCGCTCCCAGTTCTGCCACGCCATCGACCTAGCCCCCACCGTGTTGGAGCTGTGCGGGGTGGATGCTCCCGATTCGGTGGACGGAGTGGCCCAGATGCCGATGCACGGGGCCAGCCTGGCGGCCACGTTCGATGATGCCGACGACCCCTCTCCCCGATCAGAGCAGTACTTCGAAGTCCAGGGGTCGCGGGCCATGTACCTCAACGGCTGGAAGGCCACCACCGACCACGTGGCCGAAGCCCACGGCGACGAGGTCGCTCTCTTGGAGGGAAGCCGCTCGTTCACCGACGACACCTGGGCGCTGTTCTGCCTCGACGACGACTTCTCCGAGGCCCGCGACCTGGCCGCTGAGCAACCCGAGAAGCTGGCCGAGCTGGAATCGGCCTGGTGGGCCGCGGCTGAGCGCTACGGGGTGCTGCCCCTAGACGACGGCTACATGGGGCGGATGCCGGCCATCTACCCCCCGGCATACCCGCCCCCCGCCCAAGCCCGTTACCGACCGGGCGCGGGCCGGGTGGCCGACGAGGTGATGCCTACGCTGGTACGGGGTTTCACGATCGAAGCCTCAGTGACGGTGGGCGCCACCGGCGCTGAGGGCATCTTGTGGGCCATGGGCGATTGGACCAGCGGCTTGGCCTTCTACGGGCTGGGCGGCACCCTGGTGCTGGGACTGTGTCTTTCGGGGGACCAATTCAAGCTGACTACCCCGCAGATTCCCGGCGATGCCACCGTTCTGGGGTGCCGCTATCAGCCAACATCTCCGGCCTCGAGTACCGTCGAGCTGCTGGTGGACGGAGAGGTAGCTACCCGACTTGATCTCGACCGCACATTCCCCAATTCCTGGCAGAACGGCGGTACCGGCCTGATCATCGGCCACGACGCCGGCTTTCCGGTCAACGACGACTACCAGCCTCCGTTCCCCTGGACCGGCACGATCAACCACATCGACGTCGCCGCCCCCAGCGCCGCACCCCCCGATCCATCCCAAATCGCCCGCGAATCCCTCAACGCCGACTGAGCGTTAGTGGTGTGGGGCAGAAACTGCTAAACCACAGCCGGACAGCCAAACACAGGAGAAACTATGAGCAGCGACACTCCAACCGAGCGTCTCGACATCAACGGCATGGTGGCGGTGGTCACCGGAGGGGCCGGTGGCATCGGCAAGGGCATCGTGACTGCCCTGTTGGGACGCGGCGCCACCGTGGTTATCGCCGACATCGAGGCCGACACCACCGAGGCCACCGTGGCCGAGCTGTCCGATTTGGGTCCGGTGTCGGGCTGGCCCACCGATGTGGCCGACGAAGACTCGGTGGCCGCCCTGGCCGATCACGTCTACGACGCCCACGGCCGCTGCAACCTGCTCTTCAACAACGCCGGGGTCACCTCCGGCGGGGGCGGCAAGCCCTGGGAGCAGGAGCCCAACGACTGGCGATGGTGCTTCAGCGTCAACGTGTTCGGCGTGGCCATCTGCACCACCGAGTTCGTGCCCCGGATGCTGGCCGGCGGCGAGCCCGGACAGATCATCAACACCTCGTCGGGCGACGGCGGTTTCGCTCCCGTGCCCACCGCGTCGGTTTATGCCGCCTCCAAGTCTGCGGTGAGCTGCTTCACCGAGACCGTGCATATCAACCTGATCCGGGAGGGCAGCGACCTGCGGGCCTCAGTGCTCTACCCGTCGGGCGGCATGCTGGACACCGGCCTGTTCACCGCCCAGCGCAACCGCCCGGACCACTTCGCCCGCAAGGGCGAGGCCACCGGGCGGCGCAGCATGACCTTCCAAGAGCTCAAAGACATCTTGACCGAGGTCCGGGGTGAGGAACCCGAGGTGGCCGACCTGTTGGAACACGGCAACTTCGTGGTGGATTGCGTGGAGCAGCGCCGGTTCATCATCGGCCGCAACATCGAAGACACCGTCGCCCTCCTCCACCGCCGAGCCGAAGCCATCGGCCGCTACGAAGTCCCCGACTACCACGACATGGGGCTGTAGCTCAGCTCTGGGCTCTTACCCGCACAGGGTGCGGAAGGGGCTGGTTGAAGAGATAGCCCTTCTGGTTGAACGGGACCCGATCAGGCTGGGTGTTGCCCTCGATATCAGTGGCCCGGGTGGTGATGGTGTGCTCACCGGGAGTTGCCGTCCATTTGAACTCGAATCGGGCCCATGAATGTTGGGGCTGAGTTTCGTGCACCTTGGAATCCTGCCAACTTGCGCCACCGTCGTCGCTCCATTGAACGCGGGCTATCCGGCCACGAGGCGAGTGGGCAAAACCCCACACGACGTTCTGGCCGGCGTCCATCGAGGCCGGCCACGGCAGGGCCAGGGCGCTCTTGATGTTCTGCTCGGTCACCACCTGGCCGAGAGCCTGGCCCTCAGGGGAATAGTCATCGCCGATCAGCACGTAGGAGGTGGTGTTATTGCGGGTCCACTGCGGATCGGCCGACACCACGATCCGACCCAGCCACTTGATCTGCGAGCTGCCCACCCACCCCGGAACGATGGCCCGCAGCGGGAATCCGTGGTCGCGGGGCAGCAGCTCGCCGTTCATCTCATAGGCCAGGATTGTGTCGGGATCCAGCGCCTTTTCGAGGGGCAGAACGCGTTGGAAACCCCCCTCGGGAGAATCTTCGTCGAGCCCCACCAGCAACACGCTCACCGCGTCGTCGGCCAAACCGGCCAGGGTCAGCACATCGGCCAGGGAGACGCCCAGCCACTCGGCGTTGCCGATGGCACCACGCCCCCACTGGGTACCCTCTGCTCTCCGACCTTGCAACCGGTCGAACATCACCCGGTGGTTGCCCGCGCACTCCAGATAGGCGACCAACGAGCGACTGGGGAGGCGACGGATGTCGTCATAGCTGAGATCCAAACGCTGCTCAACCGCATCGCCCTCCACCACCAGCGACCAGTCGTCCACTGATAGATCGATGCTGGAGGAGTTGTTGCGGACGAAGAAGAGGTCGTTGGGCGTGATCACCCCCGGCATGAACTCCATACGGGTCTCAAGTGATGCGCCATGCCGGATGAACGGCCAAGGGTCCTTGAAGAGCGCGGCCGGCTCAGCTGTCGAGGCGAGGCTGCCGGTAATCGGCACCGAAGACGATCGGCCACCCCCGCAAGCTGCCACCACCGCCGCAGCGCCACCGGCCACCAAGAGCGCCAGAAAGTGCCGACGCGGCATCCCCTGGTCGCTGGCCAGCTCCCAAAGGCGCTCGCTCTGCTCGGCGTAGGATTCGAGTTCCATACTCCCGGCGGGAAACAGCTAGCCAACGTCGAGGGGGCCGGCGAGCTCGACGAACCTCTTGGTGTCGTAGTCGTATTCCATCAGGAACTGCTGATCGTTGGCGTCGATCTTGCCGGGCCGAATG
>JAJDTA010000218.1 GCA_022827405.1 Acidimicrobiia bacterium | reverse complement strand
GCCGGCCTCGAACTTCCACGGGACGTCGGCGGTGCTGAAACCCTCCTTGGTCACGTTGAGGATCATCTCCCCCCCGCCCAAGAACGGCGGCATGGCCTCCAGCAACTCGGATTTGGCCCACAGCACGCCGATACCGGTGGGGCCGCACATCTTGTGCCCGGTGAAGGCCACGAAGTCGGCCCCCATCTCCGTCACGTCGGTGGGCAGGTGGGGGGTGTACTGGCTGGCGTCCACCATCATCAGCGCGCCGGCCTCGTGGGCGGCGTCGGCCAGTTGGCGAATGGGGTTGATGGTGCCCAGCACATTGGACACCGCGGCCACGCTCAGCAGCCGGGCGCCGTCGAGCAGGCGGTCGAGATCGGTCAGATCAAGATGGCCGTCGCTGCGGATGGGGATCCAGCGCAGCTCGATGCCCTGCTCGGCGGTCAGCATGTGCCAGGGGACGATGTTGGCGTGGTGCTCCAACTCGGTGATCACCACCGGGTCGCCTGGCCCTAGGTTGGCCTTACCCCAGGTTCGAGCCACCAAATTGATCGCCTCGGTGGCGTTCTTGGCAAAGATGATCTCTGAATCCCGAGAGGTTCCAATGAACTGGGCGACCTTGGCCCGAGCCTGTTCCAATGCCTCGGTGGCCTCCACCGCCAATTGGTATGAGCCGCGGTGGACGTTGGAGTTGTACCGCTCGTAGTAGTCGGTGACCGCATCGATCACCGCTCTGGGTTTGTGGGATGTGGCGGCTGAGTCGAGGTACACCAAGCGCCGGCCGTGCACCTGTCGGCAGGTGATGGGAAAGTCGTCTCGGATCGTGGCAGGGTCTAGCGCCATGCCTCGTACCCCTCGGCGTCTAATTGCGCGGCCAGCTCGAAACCGCCGCTGGCCGCCAGTTTCCCGTTCATCAAAATGTGGACATGGTCGGGCATCAAATGATCCAGTAGACGGCGGAAGTGGGTGATGGCCAGCACACCCATATCCGGGCGGGTGGCCCGCACTTCCTGCACCCCGCTGGCCACGATTTTGAGGGCGTCGATGTCCAGGCCGGAGTCAGTCTCGTCCAAGATCGCCATCTCCGGCTCCAAAATGGCCAATTGGAGCACCTCGTTTCGCTTCTTCTCGCCCCCGGAGAAGCCATCGTTCAGGTAGCGGTCGGCGAACGACGGATCCATGTCGAACCGCTCCATCCACTCCATCACCGCCAGGCGCAGCTCCAGCACCGACAGGTCGATGCCCTTGCGGGCCGACAGGGCCTGCCGCAGGAAGTTCATTACAGACACGCCGGGGAACTCCTGAGGGTATTGAAAGGCCAGAAACAGCCCGGCCTTGCCCCGAACTTCAGCGGGCCAGTCGGTGATGTCGTCGCCCTTGAAGCGGATCCGCCCCCCGGTTACCTCGTACTCGGGGCTGGCCAACAGTGTGCTGGCCAGAGTTGACTTGCCCGAGCCGTTCGGTCCCATGAGAGCGTGAACCTCTCCGGCCCGAACGGCGAGGTCGATGCCCGAGAGGATCGGGATGCCGTCTTCAGCGGTCGCGACGTGAAGGTTTTCGACCTCGAACAGCGGGGCCTCGGGCTGGCTCACCAGATCAGTCTACGCCGGAGGAGGTGCCATCCCTATCACCGGAAAGCCGCATGACGCACCGATGGCGGGCCTACCAGCCCCGGTCGATCCACTCCTGGAGATGGGGGGTCTCCGTGCCGATGGTGGTCTGATCGCCGTGGCCGGGGAGAACCATGGTGTCGGCCGGCAGCGGGGCGAAGATTCGCCGGTCGATGGACTTGATGATGGTGTCAAAATCGCCACCTTCGAATCCGGTGGCACCCGGTCCCCCGGGGAAGAGGGTGTCGCCGGAGAACAAGATGGGCGAGCCCTCCAGGCGGAACGACATCGACCCCGGAGTGTGGCCCGGCGTGTGGATGCAGTGCAGGCGGAGCCGACCCACTTCGATCACCGACTCGTCCTCCAGCAGGTAGTCGTAGGAGTCGAGCATGGCGGCATCCTCGGCGGTGACTCCCACGTCGTAGCCGGCGTTGCGCACCGCCGGGATGGCCTGGATGTGGTCCCAATGCCCGTGGGTCTCCAGAACGGTTCGGACCCCGAGAGAGGAGCACATCTCCAGCAGCAGATCGTGCTCGTTGGCTGCGTCAATCAGGACTGCATCCCCGGTTTGGCGGCAGCGGACGACGTAGACGTTGTTGTCCATCGGGCCTACCACCACCATGTGGATTTCGGCTTGGGTCTCTTGCCAATGCAGGGTCATGGCGGCGCTACTCACTCTCTGACTCAGGGAATTCAGATTGTCACACCGATTGTGCCCCATTTGGGCAACCAGTGACAGGTTCGGGCGTGGCTACTCGGGGCGCGGTCTAGTAGAAACAGGGCTGTGAATTTTGCCTTCAGCGAGGAACAAGAAGAGCTGCGACGCTTCGTACGGCAGTTCTTAGAGGACAAATCGCCGGAATCGGCGGTCCGAGAGCAGATGGACACCGAGAAGGGCTACGACGACGCGGTCTGGAACCAGATGGCTGAGCAACTCGGATTGCAGGGGCTCATCATTCCCGAAGAATACGGAGGCAGCGGCTTCAGCTATGTCGAGCTGATCGTGGTGCTCGAGGAGATGGGTCGGGCGCTGCTGTGCGCTCCGTTCTTCTCCAGCGTCGTGTTGGCCGGCAATGCCCTAATCCACAGCGGGGACGAAGAGGCCAAGGCCGCCCTGCTGCCCGGCATCGCCGCCGGCGAGACGGTGGCCGCGCTGGCCTTCACCGAGGAGAACGGCCGCTGGGACGAGTCGGGAATTACTGTTGAGGCCAGCTCTGACGGCGACGGCTGGAGCGTCAGCGGCACCAAGATGTTCGTGATCGATGGCCACACCGCCGATGTGGTGCTGGTGGCTGCCCGCACCCCTGGCGGCGTGAGCCTGTTCTGGTGTTCCAGCGACGCCGAGGGATTGACCCGCACCGCGCTGTCCACCATGGATCAGACCCGCAAACAGGCCCGACTCGACTTCGACAACACTCCGGTCACCCTGATTGGGGCCGAGGGCGGGGGCTGGCCGGTGCTGGAGCGAGTGCTCGACCTGGCCGCGGTGGCCCTGTCCGCCGAACAGGTGGGTGGCGCCCAGATGTGCCTGGACATGTCGGTGCAGTACGCCAAAGACAGGGTGCAGTTCGGACGGCCCATCGGGTCGTTCCAGGCCATCAAGCACAAGTGCGCCGACATGTTGCTGGAGGTGGAGTCGGCCAAGTCGGCCGCCTATTACGCCGGTTGGTGTGCCTCGGAGCTGAACGACGAGCTCCCCTCGGTGGCCAGCCTGGCCAAGGCCTACTGCTCGGAGGCTTACTTCCACGCCTCGGCGGAGAACATCCAGATCCACGGCGGCATCGGCTTCACCTGGGAGCACCCCGCCCATCTGTACTTCAAGCGGGCCAAGTCGTCGGAACTGCTCTTCGGCGACCCCACCTACCACCGCGAGCTGCTGGCTCAGCGCATCGGCATCTGACGCTCTTATTGATCTTTGCCGCAGTATTGGTGGTCGGGCTGGCCGCCTATGCGGTGATGCGGGTTTCGTCCCGTCTGGCCCACACCCGGACCCGAACGGTCTATGACCTATTCGAGGCGGTGAACTTTGTGGCTGAGCGTCTGCCCGAAGCGCTTTCGGCCAAGTTGAGCTACGACGACGTGCAGGAGATCCTGCTCTGGCGGTTGGATCACCTGCGGCTTCAGGGCTCAGCCACCTATGGGCGGGCCGATATCACCGCCACCGAGGCAGAGAGCCAGGACGAGGAGGTGGTGACCAGCGACGACGACTCGGTGGACTATGTGCTGGCCAAGGCCACTGAATCCGAGAGGGACATCGATGCTCTCGACGTGGTGATTGTGCTCGACCTTGAGAGTCAATACCTCAAGGCCATCGGAGCGCTCGGCCCTCCAGCCGAAGAATCTCCCTAGTGAAACGGTACGGTTTAGGGATGGACAGGCCGCGGTCGTTGGAGGGCTTTCGGTACGTGGGGGACAAGCGGTCCCAATTGGTTTACGACTTGGATGAGGTGGGCGACGAGTCGGTTATCGAAGAACTTGTTGCATCGGAGCAGTTCTTGGTGTTCGGACCCGACACCCTGGCCGAAGCCCGAAACCGCGGCTATCGACTCCGAACGGTATGACCTGCTGGAAATTGTCCAGTTGGTCCGCACCGAGGGAGCCATTGGCCAGGATCGCATCAGTGTGACTCATTGGCAGAGCTCTGGCGGGCTCAAGCTAGCCGGACATTTGTCTCTGCCGGAGAGCCGGCGAATGCGGGCGCTGCCCGGGGTGGTGCTGTGTCCTGGCTTTCCGTCGGCGGCCAACGGGGGTGCTCGGGCTGCTGAGCGGATCTATCCCCTGGCCGACCGGATAGCCCAGAATATGGAATGGGCCGCACTGGTGCTCAACTACCGGGGTTGCGGCGACAGCGAGGGCGATTTCTCGCTGGATGGATGGACCGACGACATCCGCAGCGCCGTCGACTATCTGAACGGGCTCGAGCAGGTGGAAGGGGTTTGGCTGGCCGGATTCGGCATCGGCGGGGCACTGGCCGCCCACGTGGCTCAGGATGACAATCGAATTAGGGGAGTCGCCACCATGGGGGCCCCGGTGGACTTCGCCCACTGGGGCCTCGACGCCTCTCGAGTCGTTGACTATGCCAGGTCCCTGGGGATCATCTCTTCCCCCGGTTTCCCCGAGGCCATTGATTCCTGGGCCAAATCGGCCCGTTCGATCCAAGTAGACCGCTGCGCCGCCGAGATCGCTCCTCGCCCCATGCTGGTACTGCACGGATCCAACGATCAGGAGGTCTCCCCCCTTGACGCGAGGGCCATCGCCGACGCCCACGGCGACGCCGGTTTGCGCATTATCAGCGGCGCCGGCCACCGCCTCCACTCCGACCCCCGCTGCATAGCCATCCTCCTAGGCTGGCTCGACTCCCAAATAACCCTCATCCCCTGAGGGCTATCCGCTCGTCAGTAGTTCAAGAGGGTCTTGATCACTGTGGCCACTTGGCGGCAAAGGTCGGGTTCCAAGGTGCCCAGGCGGTGAATGAGCCGGCTGCGATTCACCGATCGGATGAGCTCGCATTGGACGAAGCTGGTTTCGGACAGACCATTGAGATTGGTGGCTTCTAATTCGACATGGAAGGGCAGCCCGCGGTGAGTGGTTGTCAGCGGAACCACGATGATGAAGGGAAACTCCACATCTGATTGGTCTGGTTGGCTGAAGATTGGAGATGGCCCAATGACGAGCGCCGGTCGAATGGATCCGGTTTTTACAGGATGGCGCTCTCCAAAGTCAATCAGCCATAGCTCATCAACTGATGCCATCAGCGACGTGGGTCTCTTCAGCCTCAGCCAGATACTCCTGCCAGGCTTCTGGGTCCTTCTGAAGTTCGCTTAGTTGCCTCAATGCATGGTGCGCGAAGCGCTGTCGCCATAAGGCTTCAGCAGCATCTCGAACTGTCGCCACGAGGGAAGTGTCTGCGTCGCGGCTCATTTCCAGCAACCGAGCGTGGGTGTTGGTGTCCACACGGATCGTGGTGGTATCCATGAATGCAGTCTACATTATGTAGATAGCCATCCAATAGGGTCACGCCAGAATCAGGGAAATTCCCGCTGAGGTTCAGTCTTTCAATCCATACCTGGCGATAGGTACTGCTGGACTGCATGGAGGGAGGTGATGACATTGCACCGGCCCCCAGGGAGGATGATGGAGTTGGTGTCATGGGGGTGGCGGGCGATGAGGAGTGCCGCCATGCCGAGGTTGAGGGCCGGTGTGATGTCGCGGGTGAGGCTGTCGCCGACGAAGACGGCCCGTTCGGGGGCTACTCCGAGTTGGCCTAAGGCTTGAAGGAACGGCTCGGGGCTGGGTTTGCCGATACCGATCTCGCCAGCGACGACGGTGGGCAAGCCGAAGCGATCGAGGCCGGTAAGGCTCAACTTGGTTCGCTGGGTGTCGGGGGCGCCGTTGGTCACGATGGCCATCGGCACCTCTGGCTGAAGCTGGCTGATTACTGGCTCGGCGTCGGGGTATGCCTCCATACGGTTGAAGCGTTCGGCGACGAAGCGCTCGGACAACTCCTCAACTGTGTGATGGTCGACGGTGGTTTGACGCTCAATCGCCTTACGCCACACGGCCTGTCGATGCGAAAGCCGCACTGCCCGGAGGTCGGAGAGTTCTTGGCCGGGCCCTTCGAAGGTCGCCCACAGGGCTTCCCAACTGGCAATGCCTACCCGGCGAGCAAAGTCAATGGTGGGCAGGGCAGACCATTGGGACTTGGCCTCGTCGAAGACGTCTTGCTCGAGTTGGTTCGTGTCGACGCCGAGCACAGTGGTGGCATTTCGGCACGTCGCCGCCATCGCTGCTTCGGCTGCAGGCCGCTCAACGACGAGAGTGTCGTCGAGATCCCAGATCACTGCTTCAACTGGACTGGGTAGGCCGTCTCTCTGATCCTGGTTGGCCAAGCGATCTCGCTCCATTCAGCATCACACCACCACGGCTGATCCTCGTGTCGTCTGAACCATACTGTGAGATACCTTCCATTGAGGTTGGCCTGAGAGAAACTGTCACTGCCTTCAATATCATTGGGGTATGGATTTTGAGGCTGTGACCTGCGGGAATGCCTGATATGGTGTGCATGTTGATGCGGTGGATGTGGCCGGGTTGGACGATGCCGGGTTGGATGCTCGGTTGCGGTTGATTGGGTCTTCCCGCAATCGGTTGGAGGGGTTTTTGGCTGAGGTGGTGGCTGAGAAGACTCGGCGGAGCAGCTCTTTTGATGCTGCGAGTTCTTTGAAGGCGGAGTTGCGGCAGTCGAGGCATCAGGCTGATCGGACGCTGCGGGAGGCTGAGCAGTTGGAGAAGCTGGTGGCCACTCGGGATGCTTTGGTGGACAGCCGGATCAACACGGAGCACGCCCGGATTCTGGGGACTGCGGCTCAGAATGGGCCGTTGGACGAGGCCAAGATGCTGGAGGCGGCTGAGACGCAGACGCCGGAGCAGTTGCGCAAGACAGTGCGCGACCATCAAAACGAATTGGCTGGCGATGACGGGGCCAAGCGGTTTGAGCGCCAGCGCAAGGCCCGCACGGCCAGGTTCTCGTTGCGCGATGACGGGATGTGGCAGCTGTTCGCCCTGTTCGATCCCACTGCGGCGGCGCGGATCCGCAAGTCGCTGAACAAGGCGACCGACGACGACTGGCGCACCGACAACCGCCGCGAGCACACCGCTGATCGACACCGCCGGGCCGATGCTTTGGAGCGGCTCATCACCCGCACGATGTCCGCTGACGGAAGCGAGCAGCCCCAGGGCACCACGCTGTTGTTGATGGCCGACTACGACCTGGTGGACGAAAAGCTGGGTCGCCCCCGCCTGGCCGATGGCACCCCGCTACCGCCAAACGAGTTCCACAGGCTGGCCTGCGACGCCGACATCTTGTGCGGATTGTTCAAAGAAGCAAGCACTGAGCCCATCTGGATGGGATCAACCAGCCGCCACCCCAACTTCGCCCTGCGAGCCGCCCTCGAAGCCCGAGACGGCGGATGCATCGGCTGCCGCAAAGAACCCGAATGGTGCGTGTCGCACCACATCGCGGAATGGCAACACGGCGGCCCCACCCAACCCGACAACCTCGTGCTGCTATGCCACGACTGCCACCAAAAGGTGCACTACCGGAACTGGGCCGTCGAAAAACACCCCGACACCGAACGCCACTACCTCAGACCCCCTTGGCAACAAGCCCCCGAACCCGCACTCAGGCGCTGACATCGGGCTAGCGACGCCCCTGCCTAGATACGGCAGCAGTCCCCAATGAGGGTGGGTTAAATCTTCAGTTGAAGAGGTCTTTGAACTCGTCGGGCCAGGTGAGAATTACGCCGTGCTCCTTGCAAAGCCCACCCCAATATTCGTTTGTGGGCGGACGCTCTACTGCAAGAACTGGCTGCACATCGTTCGCTCCAGGCCAATCCAGCAGGAAGGCATAGCTAAGCACCTGTCCCAAGCCGAGTCGAAGCTGCCGGTCTTCGTTTTCTTCAGTCAAGCTCTTGACCTCAGCCACGAATGCTGAATCGCCGATCTGCCACGCTACGTCGAATTGAGGATCGTGAGGTGCTGGCGAGCGAGGCTCTGCACCCGCAGACCGGATGGCTTCGGCCAATTCATCTTGCACGTCCATGTGCGCTGCGGTTCCCCGGTCAACTAGATCAGGGTCAACCTCGAAGACTCTCCTTCGCTCGATCGCTTCTTGTCGACTCGGTGATCTGTAGTTGCTGCCGCCGCGTGTCTTGTTTAGTAGCAGTTCCGGAGTGGCAGGACCGGTTGGTTCGAAGCCAGGTCGATGGATAGTCAGCTTGGCCAGCAGATCGCGTCCCGCGTCTGTGATGGCCAAGTGCCTTTTGTCTACGACCTTTAGGAGCTTGGCTGACTGTAGCCAACCTCGGCGATAGTTGATTTGGGTCTGGCTGTCCCAGGTCAACCCGTACCTTCTAGTTGTCTTGCGTAGTTCCTCGGTTGGTAAGGGCTTGTCGCTCAACTCGGCGAGCATCTCACCGAAGAACTTAGTGCGGCTGTGCAATAGCGAGATCAGGAGGCCATCGTCTCCGATTTCATTCCAGTGCCTCGTAGTGTCGGCGAGATCGAGCTGGCCAGAATCGGACATGAGAAGAACTTCTGCTCTGAGCAAAAACCTTGTTCTCTCATCTGCTCCCTTATCGGTGATCTTGTATTGGCGTTTGAGCCAGGCATTCAACTCTGCTTTTGACGGGTGCTCTTTGGCTACAAACTCACAGATGTTCTCGAGGGCATCAAGGTAGGCCTCGTAGCTTCCGGGCATGGGTAAGGCGCTCTTGTGCCGTTGCTCCCATGGGAACGGAGGCGGGATGGCGGCTGGGTTGGTCATGCACGGTCAACCGTACTGAATCGGCCGGTTACGGCCAGCCTTGCTTGGTCTTGCCTTTGGCTTCCCGGGCTTTCTTCAAGGCCCGTACCTAGGCGAGGGATTCGGGGCCATCGACTTTTGTGACGGGGGGAGCCCCTTGACGCGAGAATTTTCGCCTAGATCTCGCGGTGGCGCTTACTTGTGCATATTCGACGGTGCTGGCCATTTCCTCTGCTGCGGCTTTTGCAGCACAGCCATTCTCCTTGGCTGGCCCGGCTGCCTAGTCCTCTTCATCTTTCTACGGACAATCGCAAGTGGAATGCCATGGGATTCCTCGTGGCCTCTGGCGTGATGGGGGCATACTTGTATCGGCCGGCGACTTAGCTGAAAGGCACTCATCGGAAGTACGCCCCGGATCGGCTGTGGATCACAGTCCCGGGGTCTCTGCGCGTCTGGAAGATCGCGTTGGAGGCCTGGGGCCATGCCACCGTTCCAATAGTGGTTGGATTTACTGTGCTAGCTGCTCGCCGAGGTGTTGGAGCCGTTGTTGAATGACTCGCGGAGCAGTAGCAAGGACGTAGCCCGTCTCGTCCATTCCCTGGATTGCGCCGACCAGCGGACTGGCCAAGGTATCGAGTACTTGCTGGATCTCGCGCTGCGAACCCGCCTTGTCTGAAGAGCGGTTTCTCAGGAGCAGCCAGAGATCGCGAGCGGTCAAAGGGCCGGTTTCACTGGTTTGTTCGCTGAGCATGGCCAGAAGCTCAGCTGTCAGCTCTCGAAGGCGAGCCAATTCTTGGGCTGCTCTGGCTAGCGGCATCATGTCGACGGAGCCGCCGGTGCCGAAGAGTGCTTGGTATTCATGGAGGCCCAGCGGGGCAATGGCGTGCTGGATGCACAAATCAGCTAGTTGTTCAGTCGAGAGCACTGCCACCGCCTTATCGACTGCCCGGTCCATGAGGCGCTTGCCAGACGGGTTAGGTCCGACCAGCATCGAGTAGTCGGCGTTGTGCTGTTTGCGATGATCTTCCAGAGTGACCCAGTCCACCTGGCCATCGCCCAGAGATCCTGATCCGACTGTCTTGGCGTCGATGGTCACTGTGTAGGAGTCGTCCTTGCCCAGCAACGCCTTGATGAGCACATCGGTCTTCCCGCTGCCACCGAGCTTCTCGGCGTCGAAACCTAGAAACTCGAATGCGTCCCGGACGGCGATTTCCAATCGGTCTGGGTTCTTGCTGTCGATGGAAGCACTCCGGATCTCATCAGCCAGAGCCTCGCCAGGGGAAGGCGGAACAGGTATTGATTGCTGATCTGGAGTGGCTGCAGGTGCGGGAGGGGTGGTGGCTTCAGTTGGTGGAGGTGTAGCTGGAGGTTGCCGGTCAGAGTGTTCCTCGTCCAGGGCAGGTCGGTGGACTGTAAGCATGGAAAGCAGGTCGCGCCCGGCATCTGTAATGGCCAATCGGTCTTTCCCGTCGGGTTCAACCAGCTTGGCGGACTCCAACCAGCCCCGCCTTCTGTGCCCCTGATTGTCCGTATCCCAATTTAGGTCGTACTTCTTTGCTGCCTGACGTAACTCTTCAAGCGATCGAGGTCCTTCACACAACTCCGAGAGCATTTCGCCAAGAAACTGAAGTCGGCTGTGTAGTAGCCCGATCAGAATTCCGTCATCCGAAGCTAGATACCAGCGGCTTGCGTGCTCACTGAGTTTGATCTGGTTGGCAGAGGATTCGAGAATGCCAGCTTTGTGCAAGAAGCGCTCGCGCCAGATGGCACTTCCTCCACTTAGATTGAAATGGCTTTGGATCCAGCCGACTAAGTCTGTTCGAGAAGGTCCTTCGCTGACGACATGCTCGCAGATTTCACGTAGGGCATGGATGTAGCCTTTGTACCCTCCGGGCATAGACCCCACCCCTCTTGCGCGCCGGGCCCACGGGAGTGGGGGTGGGATGTCGGCTGGGTTGGTCATGTGGGGGTAACCGTACTGAATCAGTCGGTTACGGTCAGTCTTGCTTGCCCTTGCCTTTGGCTTTTTGGGCTTTCTTCCAGGCTCTTACCTCGGCTAGCGCTTCGGGGCTGTCGATGTCGGCGACGGTTCGGGGGGTGGGGTCGGAGAAGGGGGCGGCGGCTGATTCCCAGCCTTCGGGGGTTACGCCGAAGCGCTTGGCCAATACAGCCAGGAAGATCTTGGCCTTTTCGTCGCCGTAGCCGGGCAGGGCCTTGAGCCGCCTGAGGAGTTCTTGGCCGGTGTCAGCCTCGGTCCATACCCGGCCAGCGTCGCCGTCGTAGTGGTCTACGAGGTGGCGGGCGAGCTCTTGGGCCCGGCGGGCCATTGATCCGGGGAACCGGTGGAGGGCGGGCTTCTCCTTGAAGGCGGCCTCGGCTTTCTCGGGATCCATCACAGCCAATCCCGCGGCCGAGAAGTCTTCGGGAATCCGTTCCTTCAACCGCGAAGGTGACTTGAAGGCCCACTCCATGGGGACTTGCTGGTCGAGCATCATGGCCAGCAGCAGAGCGAACGGGTCGTCAAGGAGGAGTTGGTCGGCGTCGTGATCGCCGGTAACGGCAAGTGTTCCCATCGGCCCATCGTACCGGCCACGAGTTACAACGCGTAGCCTGGAACCGTGGCTAGATCGTTCGCCAGGCTCCTCGGACATCCCAGCCTGTGGATTACCGCGGTGCGGATGGGATGGCGGTTGAGGTTGCTCCCCGATCCGGCATATTTGAAGTTCCGGATGGTCACTATGTACGGCGATGCCGATGCCCAGCCCCGCGCCGATGACCTGATTACGTACTTGCGATGGTGCAAGGTTTGGGAGCGAACCGGGTAATCCGCGCATAGCAGCCTGGCGGGTTCACTATGGTTTTCCCCATGAGCCGGGCGCTGGTGCTCAACGCATCCTTCGAGCCGCTGAGTGTGGTGTCGCCCCGGCGCGCCCTCGTGCTGGTGATGGCCGAGAAGGCTGAGGTCGTGCTGGAGTCCGGTGAGCGGTTCCGCTCCGAGCGGCTCGATCTGCCGGTGCCGTCGGTAGTCCGGTTGCGGTACTACGTGAAGGTGCCGTTCTTCCGCACGGGCGGGCTCAGTCGTCGGGGAGTGTTCGCCCGCGACGGCTACTGCTGCCAGTACTGCGGTCGCCATGCCGATTCCATCGACCACGTCCGGCCTCGCAGTCGGGGAGGGACCCACTCGTGGGAGAACGTGGTAGCCGCTTGCCGGCGGTGCAACATGGCCAAACGGGATCGGCTGCTCTCCGAGACCCATATGCGGCTAATGCGTCCGCCGGCCGAGCCGCCCCGCTCCGCCTGGGTGGCCTCTGCCGTGGGCCATGTGCCGTCCGACTGGCTGCCCTACCTCGATCCATCGGCTGAGTCCGTCGCCTGATCCCTTGTCCATCGGGGGCGGATGGACAATCCGCCGATTGAGCGGATCGGTGGGAGAGTTGCACGACCTCAACCCTGGTCCCGATGTCGATCGGGAAGTTTGGTTGATGTCACCCCAAAACACGGCGCTGGTGCTCGGATCGGCCCAACCCGAGGAGACCGCCTCAAAGGCGATCACCGATGGGTCTGCGGTCGTACGCCGCCGCAGCGCAGGGGGCGCAGTGCTGGTGGCACCCGACCACTCGGTATGGATCGACGTGGTGATCGGCCGCCGCGACCCGCTCTGGGATGACGATGTGAACCGGGCACCCTTGTGGCTGGGAGAGGTCTGGTCTGCGGCCTTGGCCTCGTTGGGCGTCGGGCCCGGGGAGGTCTTCGAACGCTATGAGCCCGGTCCGTGGGGACGGTTGGCCTGCTTCGCCAGCCGGGGGCCGGGGGAAGTACTCGTGAGAGGAGCCAAGGCGGTGGGCATCACCCAGCGGCGCACCCGGACCACCGCGCGATTTCAAACCCTCTTGTATCGCCATTGGGACCCCGAAGAGCTGTTGGCTCGCCTGGCGGATTCATCGGCCCAGCTTCGAAACGCCCTTTCATCGACCGCCTGGCCGGTAGAGGCCCAGCCTGCCGATATCCACGCGGCGTTCATGGCCTCCCTGCCTCATTAGCCGGCTCAAGGGGCTCCTCCATTTCCATTCGCGCTTGATGGCGTCTTGATGGCGTTCGCGTCTCCACGCGGCCGCGGTGGTACCTGCCGCCTCTATTTCGTTGGATTGGGTTGCATTGGTGGGGCTGGGGGGGGATAGGGTGGGACTAAGTGGGAGAGAAGGGGAGACGCTCGGGACCCGTTGGGGGGAATTGTGCTCACCGGTGAGCACGCTCGTTCCCTGGATGACAAGGGCCGGCTCTCGCTGCCGCCGGCCTTCCGCTCGGTGCTGGCCGAAGGGGCCTATGTGGCGATCTACAAGCAGTGCCTCGGAATCTGGACTGCGGAGGAGGCCCGCAGTTCGCTGGAGCGGCTCGAGGCCGCCGTGCGGGCCGGGGAGGCCACCGGCGATGAGTTGCGCCGATTCTCTTCTAGCTTGGAACCGGCGACTGTGGATGCTCAAGGCCGATTGAACCTCCCCTCCTCCAAGCGTGAAGTTCTGGGTCTGGACAAGAACGTGGTGCTGGTCGGTGTGTTCAACCGCGGTGAGGTGTGGGACGCGGAGCAATGGCAGTCGCTGCAAGCCGAACTCGGCGAGGCAGACGTTGACCGGTGGTTGTGATGTGGATCCGCAAACAGAAAACAAGGTTGGTGACCTCCATGTAGGCCAACAAGGAGTGCGCTCATGGGCAGTCCTCCGTCCGACGAGATGGAAGGCCCCTACTCCGCCCGCTTGCCATCTGACACAACCGGGGAGAAATCCCGGAGTGCGGTCGCCGGGCGGAGGACTGCCGATGGGCGACATTCTTGCCGTCCGATCACATCGGACGCAAAAAACAGGCCCTTCACCAGTCCGTCTGCTGAATCGCCAGGGAGGTGAATGAATATGAACGGGGGGACATCGACAGCGATTGAACGTCGTTTTGTCCATCACCCCGTCATGGTGACAGAAGTGGTGGCGCACTTGTCCGCGGTCCCGTCGGGAGCCTTTCTCGACGCCACCGTAGGCGGGGGAGGTCACGCTCGGGCGCTCTTGAACGCCCGTCCTGACCTCTCGCTGATAGGCCTCGACCGTGACCCCTCCGCGGTCGAGGCCGCCACCACCTTCTTGGTTGGCCGCGGCGCCAAGATCCGCCACGCCAGCTTCGGACAGTTGGGTGATGCCTTGGATTCCCTGGGCGTAACTCGCATTGTGGGTTCGCTGTTCGACTTCGGGGTCAGCTCTCCCCAATTGGACAGGCCCGAGCGCGGGTTCAGCTATCGCCAAGATGGACCGCTGGACATGAGGATGGATTGCGCCCAGAAGCTCTCGGCTGACCAAGTGGTGAACACCTGGTCGACGGAGGAGCTGACCGGGATCCTGCGGTCCTACGGCGATGAGCGCTACGCCAACCGAATTGCCGCCGCCATCGCTTCGGCCCGGCCGATTGCATCCACCACCGCGTTGGCCGAGGTGGTTCGCGATGCCATTCCCGCTCCCGCTCGCCGCCGGGGAGGCCATCCGGCCAAGCGGACCTTTCAGGCCATTCGCATCGCGGTCAACGACGAGCTGAACCAGATAGAGCCCGCCCTGGAAACAGCCATCGACCGCATGGTGCCCGAAAGCCGGGGGGTGGTCCTCAGCTATCACAGCGGAGAAGACCGCATTGTGAAGCAGGTGCTGCGTCGCCAAGCGGGGCTGGACGATGAAGCCCGTTTCCTGGGGCTCCCCCGGCCTGCGACCCAGATGCCGCCCGCCATTGAATTGGTTCCCCGAGGCAGCCGCCGTCCGAGCCCGGCTGAAGTCGCCGACAACCCGAGGGCTTCCAGCGCCCGTTTCCGGGCCTTCGTCAAGCGGGGCAAGGCCTCTGATGAGGGAGAAGCATGATGGCTGCTCCGCAACACCATCCTCGCCCCGCGCCGAATCAGCCAGCCGACCGTCCCCGCCGACACCTTCAGCCGGCCCCGAAGCCACGTCGGAGATTGATGTCCCTCGTGGGCTGGGTCATCGCGGTGACGGTGGTGATCGCCCTGTTTGCCCTGGCCCTTTTCCACGCGGTGATTGTCGATCGCCAGGCCACCCTCGACGATCTGAATGAGCAGCTCGAAGAAGTCCAAGTGGAAAACGAGAAGCTGAGGCTCTACGTGGCCAGGGCCGAGGCCCCCGACCGCATCAGAGCGGAGGCCCTGTACCGATTGGGGATGGTGGAACCTGAAAGCCGCATCTATTTGGCACCGGTGGAACTGGTTGAGGGTGGAGTGGGGTGATCACCTCCGACAAAGCTGGGCGGACTCGCTCCCTGCGCCGACGAGGGGCGGCGATCATGGTGGTCTTCACCCTGGTAGGGGTGGTTCTCAGCGTCCGGCTGGCCGACCTTCAGCTCTTTCGCTCAGACGCCTACGTGGAGTACGGCCAACAACAGCGGATACGAACCATCAAGCTGACGGCTGACCGAGGCCGGATACTCGATCGCCATGGAGTGGAGCTGGCCATATCGGTGCCCCAGATGACCGTTTGGGCCGATCCAAGCCAGGTGAAAGATCCAGCAGCCGCGGCAAGCGCTCTCGCTCCTGTGCTGGAAATGGACGTGGGGCGGCTCTTCCAGCTGCTGAGCGAGCCCGATCAGCATGCCTATCTGGCCCGCACCGTGACCGATGACGTGGCTGCCCAAGTGGCCGCTCTCAATTTGAGCGGTGTGTTCCTGCTCGAGGAGTCGGCCCGATTCAATCCGGCTGGCGCCCGCTTGGGACAGGCTGTGGTGGGGGCCGTGGACGTGGACCACATTGGCATCAGCGGCCTCGAGTACCAATACGACGACTTGCTGGGTGGCGTACCCGGCGAGATGGTGTTGGAGAGCAGCCACGATGGACGCACGATCCCCACCGGCGCTCGGAAGATCAAGCCTGAGGAGCCGGGTGCCGATCTGTTCTTGACCATTGACCGCTCTTTGCAGTTCGAGGCTGAGCGGGCGCTGAAGCGCCAAATCGACCAAGTCAATGCGTCCAGTGGCACTGTCATCATCATGGTTCCCACAACCGGCGAAATTCTGGCGATGGCCTCTGTCGGGCGGGACCAAGAGGGCAACCCGGTCTCGCTGGGTGAGAACCGCGCGGTGACTTGGTCTTATGAGCCCGGATCGGTGATGAAGAGCGTGGTGTTCTCCGGTGTGATCGAGGAGGAACTGGGTGCGCCGCACCATGTACGCGAAGTCAACCACTGGCTTCACCTCTACGATCAGGAGTTCACCGACCACACCGAGTACGGCACCGTGCTCTACAGCATGGAGGAGATACTGGGCCGCTCGTCGAATACCGGCACCGTGGAATGGGCTCTGGTGCTTGGCTCCACCCGCCTGGCCGCGTACCTGTCCGGGTTTGGGCTGGGATCGGCGACCGGACTGGGATTCAAGGGTGAGTCATCCGGTTTGGTGCCCCAGCTCTTGAACTGGAGCGGCACCGACGTGGGCAGCTTCGCGTTGGGCCAGGGCATTCTGGCCACACCGTTGCAGGTGCTGATGACGTACAACACCTTGGCCAATGGCGGCGTGCAGGTGCCGCCCACCCTGGTTCGCGCCGCGGTCGGTGCTGATGGGCAGGAGATCCCGGTGGAGCGAGGCGAGCCGGTGAGGGTCGTGTCGGAGAGCACCGCCGCGCAGATGACCCAGATGCTGGTCACCGTCGTGCGGGAGGGAACGGGACGGAATGCCCAAGTCGAGGGCTACTCCATTGCCGGCAAGACCGGAACTGGTCAGAAGGCGTTGTCGAGCGGCAGCTACGAGGACAGCGAAGGGTTCAGCCGCTACACGGCCACGTTCGCGGGCTTCTATCCGGCCGAAGATCCCCAGCTTTCGATGATTGTGGTGATTGACGAACCCACCACCAACTTCTACGCCAGCCAAGCCGCCGCTCCGCTGTTCGCCGAACTGGCCAAATACTCCCTCCAGCGCCTCCGCATTGCTCCGCCGGCCAAATTCGTCACCGTCGTACCCAAGCTGGGACCCGCCCCCACACCCCAGCCAGCCCCCGCGCCGACCCCCGAGTCTGCGCCGGCACTTACCCCAGCAGCCACGCCCCAGCCGACGCCCGAGCCCACGCCCGAGCCGACGCCCGTGCCGACGCCCGAGGCCACGCCTGAGGCGACGCCCGAGCCGACGCCTGAGCCGGCATCCGTCGACCCTGACCAGGCCGTGGTGCCTCAAGAGTCGGGGGCGCCCGCACCGGTGCCCAACGAAGCGCCCCCACCAGAGGACGGACCATGACGACACCGGCCATGGCGCTGCAAGATCTGGCGGAGGCTGCCCCTGGGCTGATTGGCTGTCGCGGTCAGGCCGCGATCACCGGGCTGGCCCACGATTCCCGGGCGGTGAACCCTGGCGATTTGTTCTTCTGCGTGCCCGGTGCCGAACACGACGGCCACCAGTTCGCAGCTGATGCCATTGGTCGGGGAGCAGTTGGCCTGGTGGTGGAGCGCCCACTGGGACTGGGCTGCCCCGAATTGGAGACTGCTTCGGTGCGCCAGGCCATGGGGCCGATCAGCTCCACCTTCTACGGCCATCCTTCCCAATCCATGGCTGTCATCGGAGTTACCGGCACTAACGGCAAGACCACTGTGTGCAGCCTGTTGGGCTCGGTGCTGACGGCTGCGGGCCTGCAAACCAAGGTGCTCGGCACGCTAACCGGAACCAGAACCACTCCTGAGTCCCTCGACTTGCAGCGTCAACTGGCCTGCTGGCGGTCGGCTGGTGTGGAGGCGGTGGCCATGGAGGTTTCCAGCCACGCCTTGCACCAACACCGGGTGGACGGGATTCGCTACGCCGTCGCGGTCTTCACCAACCTCACCATCGACCACCTCGACTACCACGGCACCGCCGAGGAGTACTTTGAGGCCAAGGCCCGTCTCTTCACCCCCGAACTGGCCGACCGCGCCGTGGTCAACCGGGGCGATGAATACGGTCGGCGGCTGTATGCCGACCCCCGTATTCCCACTATGGGCTACGACCCCTCAGATTTGTCGGCTGAAGTGGGGCCGCGGGGCTTGACCATGCGGTGGCAGGGCCAAGATGTCGCCCTGTCGCTCATCGGTCGATTCAATGCGGCCAACGCCCTGGCCGCGGCGGAAGTCGCCGTGTTGCTGGGAGTGGGTGTACCCGAGGTGGTGGCCGGTTTGGAGTGCGCCGTCCCCGTGCCGGGCCGTTTCGAGACCATAGAGTCCAGCCGCCCGTTCACGGTGGTTGTGGACTATGCCCACACACCCGACGGATTGGCTCAGGTGCTGGCCGCTGCCCGGGAGTTGGTCGCCAGCTATGGACGCCTGTGGATGGTGTTCGGATGCGGGGGCGACCGGGATTCCAGTAAGCGGCCGATGATGGGCCGGGTGGCGGCCGAGCTGGCCGATCAGGTCATCGTCACCTCCGACAACCCCCGTTCAGAAGATCCCGAAGCCATAATCGCCGACATCTTGAGCGGTGTGCCCAAGAACACGGGTGGCATATCGGCTCAGCCCGACCGCCGGGAGGCCATAGCCCATTGCTTGGCCGATGCATCTGAAGGCGATGTGGTGCTGGTAGCAGGGAAGGGCCATGAGACCACGCAGGTGATTGGCGACCAGGTGATTCCCTTCGATGATCGAGAAGTGGTCCGAGAATTGTTGGCTGGCGGGGGTGAACGCCGATGATCCGCCTCTTGTTCGCCGTTGCCATCGCCGGGGTGGCCTCGGTTATCGGCACCCGCTTTCTGATCACCTTCCTGCGCAAGCACTCCATCGGCCAGCCGATCCGCCTGGACGGGCCTCAAGGCCATGTCAGCAAGGCGGGGACACCCACCATGGGTGGAGTGGCCATCGTGGTCGGCGCGCTGGCCGGATATGGGATCAGCGACCTCTACAACGGCATCTTCACCCGCACCGGTTTGATCGTGATGCTTGCCGTCATCGGTTCAGGTGTTGTCGGGTTCGTCGACGATTGGCTCAAGGTCTCCCGAGCGCGCAACCTGGGACTGGGCAAGCGGACCAAGATCTTGGGCCTGTTGATCGTGGCCGTGGGATTCGCGGTGCTGATGATCCATCTCACCGATGTGCGCACCGAACTCTCCTTCACTCGGTACGACTCTCTGAACATCGACTTGGGGCCGTGGGGATGGGGACTCTGGGCGGTACTGCTGATCCTGGCCACCAGCAACGCGGTGAACCTGACCGACGGTCTCGACAGCCTGGCCGCGGGGGCCTCGATATTCGCCTTTGCCGCGTTCGTGATCATCGGCTTCTGGGCTTTCCGCAACCAGGACATTTACGGCATACCCCACGCCTTGGACTTGGCCATTCTCGCTGCGGCCCTGTTGGGGGCCAGTGCGGGGTTCATGTGGTGGAATGCCGCTCCGGCCCGCATATTCATGGGCGATACCGGTTCGCTGGCTCTGGGTACTGGCATGGCCGCGCTGGCCTTGGCCACTAACACCCACCTGCTGTTGCCCATCATCGGCGGTCTGTTTGTGATGGAGACCCTGTCGGTGATCATCCAGGTGTTCAGTTTCCGCGTGTTCGGCACTCGGTTGTTCCGCATGGCTCCCATCCACCACCACTTCGAGCTCGGCGGGTGGCCGGAGACCACGGTGATCATCCGGCTTTGGATCATGACGGGGTTCGCCACTGCTGTGGCGCTCGGACTCTTCTACGCCGACTTCGTTTCCATCGGAGGAGCAGATTGAGCCGGGCACCTGTTCTGCTGGTTGGCTTCGCCGTCACCAACCAGGCGGTCTGCGCCCAGTTGACTGAGCGCGGCCATCCGGTGATCGCCACCGACGATGCTCCCGATGATCAGCTCCGCAGCCAAGCCGCGGCGATGGGCGTCAACCTGCGGGAGCAGCCCGCTCCTGGCGACTGGCTGGCCCTGGTAGCCGATGCCCGAGTGGTGGTTCCCACCCCAGGGCTGCCCGAGTCCCATCCCGCGCTGGGTGCCGCGGTGGCCGCGGGCACGCCGGTGGTCTCCGAGTTCGATTTGGCCCAGCGATGGGATTCCCGTCCGACATTGGCGGTGACTGGCACCAACGGCAAGACCACGGTGACCGTTCTGGTCGCGGCCATGCTGGAGGCTTCCGGCGTGGCGACGGGCGTGGCGGGCAACACCGAGACCCCGTTGGTGGAAGCGATCCGGGATCCTCAGCCGGCTGCGTTCGTGGTGGAGGCATCTTCTTTCCGGCTGGGCCACAGCCAGTGCTTTCGCCCCTCGGTGGGGGCATGGTTGAACTTCGCCCCCGACCATCTCGACGTTCATGCGTCGCTGGACAGCTATCGGATGGCCAAGGCCGCGTTGTGGCGCCAGGCCGACGAGCACACCACCGCGGTGGTGAACCGCGACGATGCGGTCGTTGTCTCCCACACTCCCGGCAAAGGCCGGGTAGTGACGTACGGACTCAGCGAGGGCGACTATCGGGGAAGTGGCGGGGCGCTGTGGGCAAAGTCGGAGAAGTTGGCCGACATCGCGGAGTTGCGCCGTTCGCAGCCCCACGAACTGTCCAACCAGCTGGCTGCGGCAGCGGTGGCCATGACCGGGGGCGCCAATTTGCAGGGAGTGAGGGCAGCCATGAGGGAGTGGACCGGATTGCCCCATCGGATGACGCTGGTGGCGGAGCACGGCGGAGTTCGCTACTACGACGACTCCAAAGCCACCACCCCCCACGCGGTGTGGGCCGCAGTGCGGTCGGCGGCACCAGCGGTACTCATCGCCGGGGGGCGCAACAAAGGCCTCGACCTGCGACCGCTGGGCGAGGTTGCCGACGGGGTGCGCGCCGTCGTGGCCATCGGAGAAGCCGCGTCCGATGTGGAAGAGGCTTTTGCCGGGCGGTGCCCGGCGACGCTGGCAGAGTCGATGGACGAAGCGGTGAGATTGGCAGCCGAGCGGGCCCGAATCGGCGACGCGGTGCTGCTGTCGCCGGGTTGCGCCTCTTTCGACTGGTACGGCTCCTACGCCGAGCGGGGCGACCACTTCGCCCAGGTAGTTCGAGAGATGATCGGAGGGTCGTCATGACCGCCATTACTCCCCGGGTCCCACGACGAGCGTGGGCGACAGCACTCCGGTCGGCGCCCGTGGGCCAAGCCACCGCGCCCTTTTACGTGCTATTCGGATCGGTCATAACCCTCACGGCCATCGGTCTTGTCATGGTGCTTTCGGTCTCGTCGGTCACCGGGCTCTATGTAGGCCAGTCCACCTGGTTCACCTTTCAGCGCCAGCTCGTGTGGAGCATCGGGGGGCTGGTCGCCATGGTGCTGATGATGCGGGTGGACTATCGGTACTGGCGGAAGTTCGCCAATGCCGGGGTGGCGCTCACCATGCTGTTGCTGATTGCCGTGCTTGTGCCGGGAATCGGTACGACGGCCAAGGGAGCTACGCGGTGGATCTACTTCGGCCCGATCAGCTTCCAGCCCTCTGAGCTGGCCAAGCTGGCCATGGCCCTGTTCGCCGCCGCCTGGCTGGCCGACAAGTCGGGCCAAGAAGACAATGCCCGGGTCACTATTCGGCCGGTGCTAGTGGTGTGCAGCCTTATGGCCGGGTTCATCCTGCTCCAGCCGAATCTGGGCACTGCGGTGATCATCGGATTGATCGCCTTCGCCGCGCTATTCATGGCTGGAGTGCCCCTTCTCCCGCTGACCGGATGGTCGCTGTTCAGCGCGGGGGCGGCCGCGCTGGCCGCCTGGGGGTCGGGCTACCGCCGCAACCGGGTGCTGTCGCTGCTCGACCCGTGGGCCGATCCGCTCGACTCCGGCTGGCAGTCGATCCAGTCTCGGGTGGGCATCGCCTCGGGTGGCCCCACCGGCGTCGGGTTGGGGGAGAGCCGGATCAAGTGGGGATTCCTGCCCGAGGCCCACACCGACTTCATTTTCGCTGTTCTGGCTGAGGAGATGGGTTGGCTGGGTGCGATATTCGTGATCGGGTTATTCGCTGGGTTTGTGTTTTGTGGGATCGGCGTGGCCCTCCGCAGCCCCGACCGATTCGGGCAAGTATTGGCCGCGGGCATCACCATTTGGGTGGGCAGCCAGGCGTTCGTGAACATTGCCGCGGTGGTAGGAGTACTGCCGATCACCGGGGTTCCCCTCCCGTTCTTGTCAGTCGGCGGCTCTGCACTGTTGATGAACATGGCAGCCGCCGGTTTGTTGTTGAGCATTGCCCGACAAATCCGAGTCGAACCGTGAACCTCCCAGCTCAGCCGGACGGGTCAGAAGAAGGGCAACGTCCTTCTGACGGTTCCCCGGTGTGGGCGGTGATTGCCGGAGGCGGGACCGCAGGCCATGTCCACCCCGGATTGGCAGTGGCCCGGGCGTTGGTTCGGCGCGGCTATGAACCCGAGAGAATCCACTTTGTGGGCTCGGCCCGGGGAGTGGAACGAGATCTGGTGCCGGCGGCCGGGTTCGAGCTGTCCCTGCTGCCCGGAAGGGGAATCAAGCGGCAGCTGTCGTGGCAGAATCTGTCGTCGGCCTGGGGGCTGGCCCAGGCCGTGGTTCAGGCCACAGGACTGCTGCGGGGCCTGCGGCCGGCGGTTGTGCTGGGGTTGGGAGGCTACGCCAGCGTGCCCTGTGCCCTGGCCGCTCGATTGCTCAGGATTCCGTTGGTCGTGTCTGAGCAGAATGCCGTACCTGGTATGGCCAATCGCTTGGCGGGGCGTTGGGCTCGGGCTTCCGCGGTGTCATTCCCCAGCACCAAATTGCCCCGGGCGGTGCTCACCGGCAATCCGGTGCGCGACGAGGTCCAGAGGGTCAACCGGGACAATGACCGGCTTGCGGCCCGAGCCTCCCTCGAGGTGGGTGAGGGACGCCGTCTGGTGGTTGTGGCCAGCGGGTCGCTGGGCGCGGCCCGAATCAACCGAGCCGCATTCGAAGCGGTTGGCCACTGGGCCGATCGGGAAGATCTGGCGGTACACCATGTGATCGGTCGGAGAGATTGGCAGGAGCTGGCTCACCTGCGACCCGACCTGTCTCGCGCCGCGCTGGACTACAAGGCGGTGGAGTACGAGATGGACATGCCCACGGTGTATGCCGCCGCCGATCTAGTGGTGGGACGAGCCGGAGCGTCGAGCGTGGCCGAGTTGGCAGTTCTCGGGTTGCCGTCGGTGCTGGTTCCGCTGCCGGGAGCGCCCGGCGATCACCAGACGGCCAACGCCGCCTATCTGGCTGCTGTCGGAGGGGCCGTTGTGGTTCCCGACGCTGAGATGGGCGGCACCCGCATGGTCGAAGAAGTGGACAGCCTGCTGAAGGTTCCCGGTCTTTTGGGGGCCATGGGACAAGAGGCGGCCGGTGTCGGTCTCCGAGACGCCGACAATCGAGTGGCCGATCTTTTGGAGCAGCACGCCCGC
>JAJDTA010000156.1 GCA_022827405.1 Acidimicrobiia bacterium | reverse complement strand
GGGCCAGTTCCGCCCCGGTCTCTAAGTGGGCGATGCGGATGTCCACGTCGTGGACGGGCGGCCCGGGTGAGTCCAGCCGCCACAGCTCGGGCCGGTTCACCGGATTGCTGGTGAGCACGGGCGCCTCGCTGGCCCCGTAGGCCGGCATAAACGGAACGCCGGTGCGTTCGGTCACCCGTTGGGCCACGCTCTCGGTCACCGGGGTGGCCCCCCACATGATGTAGCGCAGCGACGACAGGTCGAATTCCTCCAAGTTGGGGTGGTTGGCCAGGGCCAGGGCGATGGGGGCTACCGCCATCTCCAGGGTTATGCGGTCGGCCTCGATGGCGCTCAGCATGGCTTCAAGGTCGAACCGGGGGTGGAGCCGCACCGACGAGCCGGCCCACACCGAGGAGAACATGTTGAGCAGGCCCAGGATGTGAAACGGCGGGGTAGTGATCTGAAAGCGGTCCTCATGGGTCAGGCCTAGGACTTCACCCCAGATGACGGTGGCGGCGTTGATGCTGGCGTGAGTGTGGCGCACTGCTTTGGGCATCCCGGTAGTGCCCGAGCTGAACATCAGCACCGCCTCGGTGTGATCCCAATCGAGATCGGCGGCGGGGGCATCGGCCGCGCTGTCGGCCAGGGCGGATACCGCGGGGTCGTCCTCCAAGTGGATCACCCGGCTGGCCATCTGGGGCGGGAGGCGCAGGTGGGTGTCGCCGTCGGTGACGGCCAAAACCGGCCCGGTTAGGTCGACGGCGTGAGCGGTTTCGGCCTGCTTCCAGGCCGAGCTGATCATCACCGCGGAAGCCCCCAGCTTCAAGATGCCGTACACCGAGGTGAAGAACTCGGGTCGGTTCGAGGCCATGACCGCCACCCTCTGGCCGGCGCCTACCCCCCGCTCGGCCAGCAGCCGGGCGAAGCCGTCGGCCTGCTGGTTGAAATCCCGATAGGTGAGCGCCCGATCTTCGAACCGAATGGCCACCCGGTCGCCAAATCGGTTAGATGCCGACTCCAGCAGGCTGTGGACGCTGCTGCCTCGGGGGTACTCCAAGGGCGGGAAGATCGACGACACGGATTAGCCCTCAGCCTCGCCGGGAAAGCCCTTGCCCTCCAGCTCCGGGTCGAGGGGCAGGTCGAAGCAGTTGAATGCCACCGCCAGGGTGTCGTAGGCCCCCACGGTAAACAGCAGGTCCATGATCTGGCGGGTATCGAACGCCTCAGCCAGCTCGCTCCATGTGGCATCGCACCAGCGGTGGTCGTGGTGGAGCTCGTCCACCGCCCGCAGCAACAGGGCGTCCTCCGGCGCCCACCCTTCAAGGGAACCAGCGGCTGTGCGGTCGATTTCCTCCTCGGTCAGACCCACCTCGAGGGCGGCGGCCGCGTGCTGGACCCACTCGTATTCGCTTCGGCGCAGCCACGCCACCCGCAGCACCGCCAACTCGATGGCCCGCCCCGGCAGGGTGTTGAAGTAAAGCAGATGGCGGTTGAACTCCAGGAATGCCTTGGCCAGATCGGGATGGTGGGCCATCACCGACAAGGCGTTGTTGGGCCGCCTCACCTGCTGCTTACGATCGGCCTTGCGCTTGTCGTAGGCCGAACCCGCAGGAGGCCGCATGGGCTCCATGGCGGCAAAGGCCTCCGGCGTCCACTCCGGCAACTCCAGCGGGGCGATGCGGGGCCGGTTGGCCGAGTCTTCAGATTCATCTACTGAGCTGCCCACCCGATCCTCCTTGGAAGCCTCTGGGGATGGTAACCGACCCCGATTGGGCTCCCGTCTCCGTCCAACCGCCGGCGTCTGGTATGAACGGGGCGGAGGAGTTGCTGTGCGCATAGGACTGATGGTGGGGCCCGAGCGGCGCCGGTACGACACCAAGATCGCCCGCATGATCGAAGCGGCCCAACAGGCCGAGGCGGCGGGGTTCTCGTCGGTGTGGATCCCCCAGATCCCCGACGAGTTCGACGCCATGACCGCGGCTGCGCTGATCGGCACCGCCACCTCGACGGTGGAGGTGGGAACCGCAGTGGTGGTGGCCCAAACCCGCCACCCCGTCGCCCTGTGCCAGCAGGTGCTCTCGGTGCAGCTGGCCTGCGAGGGCCGGTTTAGCCTGGGGCTGGGCCCTTCTCATCACTGGATCGTGGAGGACATGCTGGGTTTGTCTTACGAGCGGCCCGCGGCCCAGATCCGGTCGTACCTCGACGTTTTGGACCAAGCACTGGCCGGTCCCGGCATGGTTCGGGTGGAAAACGAGCACTTCCACATAAACAACCCCCTCGACATAACCGACCAGGCCGCCACTCCGGTGCTGCTGGCCGCTCTCGGCCCGGTGATGCTGCGGCTGGCCGGCTCACGCACCGACGGCACCACGCTGTGGCTGGCCGACGAGCGAGCCATCGGCGATTTCATCGCCCCCCGGATCACCGAAGCGGCGGCCGAAGCCGGTCGGCCTCCACCTCGGATCGTGGCCGGAGTGCCGGTGTGCTTGTGCAGCCCCGGCGAGGTGGACACCGCCAAGGACCGGGCCGAGCGGTTGTTGGCCGAGGCCGAGGTATCGCCCAACTACCAGCGGCTGTTGGACCGGGGCAACGCCGAGGGTGTGTCCGACATCATGGCTGTGGGGGATGAG
>JAJDTA010000004.1 GCA_022827405.1 Acidimicrobiia bacterium | reverse complement strand
CATTCTGCTGAATTCGAGACAGTCGAAGACGTACTCGACGGGTTCGATCTCACTCCCACCGAACGATCTCGAATCGAGGCCAAGACCTCTGAACTGCTTGCCCTGGATGCCTGCCTCAAGGAACTCCGAGTCGCCGCTGGCGTCAGGCAAAAGGACGTGGCGCAAGCAATGGGAGTCACCAAGTCTTCGGTCGCCCAACTCGAAGCCCGCGGCCTAGCCGATGCCAAACTCAGCACTCTCGCCCGGTACTTTGCCGGACTCGGATACAGGCTCGACTTCGCACTCACCCCAATCGAAGCCTGAATCCACATGTCGCCATAGGAGCTCCCTAGCAATGGAGTCGTCTTGGGCCCTCGAAACTATGACAGGTCAGTTGAATTTCGACCACAAAACCGATCGGGGGAGGTAACTTGTGTCTATGCACTTGGACAGGGTTACCGTCAATCCTGATCGCATGGGAGGTCTGCCCTGTATCAGAGACCTCCGTGTGACAGTCGCCATGGTGCTTGGGCAACTCGCTGCGGGAAGAACTCGCGATGAGGTACTTGCCGATTATCCGTACCTCGAGCCGGAGGACATCACAGCAGCACTCGAATTTGGCGCTGCCCGCGTAAACGAACGGGAACTCCCTGCCGCCTACCCGGCGTGAGAATTCTCATCGACGCCAACCTCTCCCCTCAGGTAGCCCAAGCGCTCCGAGTCGCTGGATATGAAGCTCAGCATGTCGGCCAGCTGGACATGTTGACCGCATCTGACGAGACGATTCTTGAATGGGCATCCGATCACGGCTGCGCTCTAATTACCGCCGACTCCGACTTCGGAGCGCTTCTCTCAATCCGGCGTACCAGCAATCCTTCAGTCGTCCACTTACGGGGGGTGGCGGACCAACCCCCGGACCTACATGCCGCGCTGCTCATAGAGAACCTCCCTGCCATTGAGGATGCCCTGACCAAAGGAGCAATCGTATCCCTCAGCCCGACCCGCATCAGAATCCGCGACCTTCCAATCTGAAGCCCAACAGCCGCTCACTCCCAGGCGGGGTTCCAGTGGTTGTAGGCGGTTACTTCGGCTGCGGGGTGGCGGAGGGCGGGGCGGAAATCGGTGCCGATGGTGTAGGCGACGGGGAAGAGGCCGGCTTGGATGTGGGTGTCGTAGGGGATGCCCAGTAGGTCGGCCATCTCTTGTTCGCGGTGGAGGTGGATGGTGGTCCAGGCGCTGCCCATGCCTCGGCTGCGTAGGGCCAGCATGAAGCTCCACACCGAGGGGATGATCGAACCCCACTGGCTGGCGTGGTGGAAGGTCTTGGCCTGGTCGCTGCGCAGCACTCCGAACCGGTCGGCCAGCACCGGTATAAGCAAAACCGGTACCCGGTGCATGTTGTCGCGCAGGTAGGCCACCGACTCTGACATCTGCTCGGCTCGCACGGTCTGGCGCTCGTAGTGCTCCCGCCCGGCGGCGATGTCGGCTGAGTACTGAGCCATGGCCGCCCGATAGATGTCGGCCGCTTGGCCGATCACCTCGGGATCGTCGAGCACGATCCAGTGCCACCGCTGCTGGTTCGACCCGGTGGGCGCCTGCAACGCCAGCTCCAGGCACTCCTCGATCACGGCCCGCTCTACCGGCCGCTCCAAGTCCAACCGCTTCCGCACCGCCCGAGTCGTGGTCAGCACTTCATCAATGGTCAGCGTCATAGGGGCATCGTACGATCATCACCATGAGCGATGGGATCCGGGCGATGGTGCAGGTGGGGCCGGAGCGGTTGGAGATTCAGGAGTTTGGCCGGCCTCGGGTGGGCGAGGACGATGCTCTGCTGCGGATTGAGGCCTGCGGGATCTGTGGCACTGATGCTGAGACTCTTTCCGGCAACTCGCCGCTGTCCTACCCGGTGATTCCCGGCCACGAGCCGGTCGGAATCATCGAAGAGGTGGGCGAGCGATATGCAACTCGCTGGGGTTTGAAGCCCGGCGACCGGGTAGTGGCCGAGGCGGCCTATGGGTGCGGTCGCTGTCTGGCATGCCTCGACCAGCAGATGTGCCGGGTGGCGCCAGGTAACCACGGCTTCACCCCTACTGCTCGGGCTCCCGCACTGTGGGGCGGATACGCCGAGATGATGTATTTGGCGCCGGGGTCAGTCCCCCACAAGATCGACAGTTCGATACCGCCTCGTATTGCTGCGCTGTATAACCCCTTGGGGGCAGGGTTTGCCTGGGCGGTATCAGCCCCCAACTTGCGCTACGGCGACACCGTGACCGTTCTCGGCCCCGGTCAGCGGGGCCTGTCCTGCGTGATCGCAGCGGCAGCCGCGGGGGCGTCGGCGATCTTCGTGACCGGGTTGGGCTCGCGGGACGCCCACAAGTTGTCCCTAGCAGCCGAGTTTGGTGCTGATGTGACCATCGACGTGGAGTCGGAGGACGCGGTGGAGCGGGTGCTGGCCGAAACCAACGGGCGAGGCACCGACATCGTAGTAGACACCACCCCTCACGCCACCCAGCCGGTGGTCGATGCGGTGTCCATGGCCCGATTGGGCGGCACTATCGTGTTGGCCGGGCTCAAGGGCCATGGGGTAGACGGCTTCCCGTCTGACGATGTGGCCATGCGCTATCAGAAGGTGATTGGGGTGCGCACAGTGGACTTCCACAGCTACCGACAGGCGGTGCGACTCATCGAGTCGGGGTCCCTGCCGGTGGAGCGCCTCCACACCCACCATTTCCCACTGGAACAGGCCGCAGATGCCGTGCAGACCCTCGTCCAAGCAGGCACCCACAACGCTATCTCTATCACCATAGAACCCCGCCACCATTCAATCCGCCATCTCCACGAGGCACCAGAGTAGATTGTGACTAGAGAATATGCAGACATCATGTTACATTGCCTACTCTAAGTTCCGGCCACATAACACCGAGGGCACCTCCCTTTCACGACCCCATCTACCTGAACATCTCGAACCGTGAAGAAATTACGCTTCATAGATCTATTTGCTGGATTGGGCGGCTTCACCCAGGCGCTCCAAGACCTCGGCCATCAATGTGTCTTCGCGTGCGAAATAGACAACGAACTCGCGGTAGTTTACGAAAAGAACTTTGGACTGTCACCCGCGGGAGATATCCGCTCTCTATCAATCGACTCCATCCCCCCTCACGATATCCTTTGCGCTGGCTTTCCCTGCCAGCCATTTTCCAAAGCTGGCGATCAACAAGGGTTCAACTGCCCTCAATGGGGAGATTTATTCGACTACACCATAGAGATTTTGAACCGTCACCAGCCAACCTATTTCATAATGGAAAACGTTCCAAACCTCGTCAAGCACCGCAATGGCATCACATGGAAGACAATACTGCGTAAGTTGATAGCCATTGGATATTCCGTTGACAGCAACCAGTTGTCGCCCCATATGTTTGGTGTACCACAGATCCGCGAAAGAACTTTTATCGTTGGCATGAGGGGCTCTCCAATGACTTTTCAATGGCCGACGCCTACTCTTCAACCGCCTGTCTCAATTAATACCATCCTCGATTCCCAACCAGACGACTCTACTCCTTTACCTCCACAATTTATACATTACTTGGAAGTCTGGCAACACTTCTTAGATCAATATCCAAAACACCTTCACTTGCCGTCGTTTCCTATTTGGGCAATGGAATTTGGCGCCACGTACCCATACGAACAACTCTCGCCGGCGGGAGTCGGTTTTGATGCTTTGGCCACCTACAAAGGAAGCTTCGGACAACCATTAAACGGACTTTCCCCCGAAGACACCATTATGGGTTTACCACCCTATGCTCGGTACGGTGCAAAGCAATTTCCAAAATGGAAAATAAAATTCATACGTCAGAATCGGGAATTATACGAAAGAAATAAGACTTGGATAGATAGTTGGAAACAAGAGTTGAAGAGTTTTGCACCAAGCTTCCAAAAGTTTGAGTGGAACTGCAAAGGGGAAGAAAGAAACATATGGGATTACATTATACAATTTCGAGCTTCCGGAATTCGGGTGAAGCGCCCGACGACAGCACCGTCCCTCGTGGCGATGACAACAAGCCAAATACCGGTAATAGCTTGGGAACAGAGATACATGACCCTTCGTGAATGCACCCGCTTACAAAGCATGGGCGCCTTAGAGCACTTACCTGCATCGAAAACTGCAGCATTTAAGGCATTGGGCAATGCCGTGAATGTCGACGTCGTCCGAAATATTGCTGCTAACCTGTTGCATCCGGCCGAATTCTCCCTACCTGTTCCTATAGGTAACACTACCAAAGATCCATTTGATCCAAACCGCCAGTTTAGTGATACCGCCCCGGTGGTAAGCTATGTCTAATACAGTCAGTATCCGTCCAGGCATTAGTGTTCTCTCCGTTTTGAGGCACCTAAATTACAAGATGTGGTATGCGCTTGGAGAATTTGTCGATAACTCCATGCAAAGCTACTTTTCCCATTCAGAACAATTGAAAGCTCTTCATGGCGACACCTACAAGTTGCAAGTGGACATCGATATAGATGCCGGCGCTTCCCCTACCATCGTTATCACCGATAATGCGGCAGGAATATTCCATTCAGAATATGATCGTGCGTTCCGTCCAGCTGCTATACCACCTGAACGGAGTGGCCTGGCAGAGTTCGGCATGGGCATGAAGAGTGCGGCGTGTTGGTTTGCACCGAAGTGGCAGGTTCGTACAACCGCGATTGGCGAAACAGTTGAACGTACTGTCCAATTTGATATCGATCGCATCGTCAACGACAACATCGAAGAACTTCAAATTCAAGAGAACAATGTGCCTGCTGAACATCACTATACTGAAATAAGGCTCGAAAACGTGTTTCACGTCCCAGTAGGACGTACGATCGGCAAATTGAAGGAGCATATCACCGACATCTATCGGGAATTTATGCGTAGGGGAGTCCTTGACTTACGCTATAATGGGGAATCGCTTCGTTTCAAAGACCCTCGCGTGCTGCGCGCACCGTATTTCAAGAACGAGGACGGGCCCAATCAAAGGTGGTACAAGCCCATCGACTTCGATTTTGGAAATGGTTTGTCGGTCCACGGTTTTGCAGCCCTTCGTGAGAAAGGTGATACGAAGAGAGCAGGCTTTTCGCTCTTTCGTCGAGGTCGAGTCATTCAAGGCAGTGGCGACGAGGGCTACCGACCGCAATTTATTTTTGGTACCTCCAACAGTTTTCGTTACCAGAGACTCTTTGGAGAGTTGCATCTAGAAGGGTTTGACGTCAGCCACACAAAGGACGGATTCCGCTGGGACGAGAACGAGCAACCTTTCCTGGAAATTCTCAAGGATCACTTGGACAGTGGAGAAATTCCCCTCTTGAAGCAAGCCGAAGGATACCGTGCCCTTCCGAGGCGTCCCGCAATCAAGGCAACCACACAAGACGCGGTGCGCAATACAGCTGATGTAATGCAGAAGCAACTGCCGGACGCCCTTACCAAAATCGACCCTACAAAAACCCCTCCCAAAGCGGAGGATCCGGTTTCCCCTATTCCTTCAGTAGTTAATCGAACAATTGACGTGACATATAGGAATACAGACTGGAAAATAGCTCTCGAACTTCACGATAGCCCCGCTCAGGGTGATTGGCTCATTGTCAACAACAGACCGAAAATCCACGACCATCCCCGCTGCCTAGATATACGGATTTCAGTTCTCCACCCCTTTATGGTCAGATTCGCTCAATCCAGTTCGGATGGCACCGAAGCAATCATTCGACTGGGTTGCGCCCTTGCGATAGCCGAGGTATTGGCAGGCGACACCGGAACCCGCTACTCCGGCACTGTGAGAAGGATAATGAATGAATTGCTCAGAGATGTATTCTCTTTCGCATAAATAGGACAGTACAGAAATGGAAGACCTTCATACGGTTCAGCCAACTGCAGTTGCCGAGCACCTTTCCTGGACTCCAACAGTCGGGCAAGAGACATACGATTTTCTTGACAATATTGTCCCAGTTGATAGCCAGGACGTGATTTTGAGTTCTGCCACCGACATTCTTTCCAAGTGTATCCCACCAACGGCATCAGAAGGAAGGGAAACGGGGGTTGTAATTGGCTATGTCCAAAGCGGCAAAACAATGTCGTTTGAGGCAGTCGCAGCCCTGGCTTGTGATAACGAGTTCCAGGTAGTAATCGTTCTAGCTGGTGTCTCAAATCCTCTCCTGACGCAATCGACCACTCGAATGGTCCGCGACCTTCGCCTAGAGGACCCTCAACGACCTAGAAAGTGGATTCAGTTTACTAATCCAGACTGTGATCATCCGACTATAAACCGGATTTCAGATTTGATCGCGGAATGGCGGGACGAGACTACTCCCGATATGTTCAAACAGACCTTACTCATCACTGTGCTCAAGAATCACCAACGCCTTCAAAATCTAGCTGCGCTGTTTTCTTCTCTAGACATGGCTGGTGTACCGGTTTTGATCATAGACGATGAAGCTGACCAAGCTAGCTTGAATACTCAAATCAATCAAGGCTACGAGAGTTCTACATATCGACGCTTGATACAACTAAGAGAAGCCTTACCCCATCATACTTATTTGCAATACACTGCTACCCCACAAGCTCCCCTTCTTGTGAACATCATTGATACGCTTTCACCCAATTTTGTTCAGGTCCTTGACCCTGGAGTTGATTATATTGGCGGTCAAGAATTTTTTGCCGAGGATTCTCCCTATGTGCGAGTAATTCCCCAAGCTGATGTTCCCACAAACGCCGTATCACTCGAGACACCACCAGAATCTCTAATCAGTGCATTGCGGGTATTTATGGTTGGCGTCACAATAGGGATATTGGAAAGCAACAATATCGGAAACCGATCAATGCTCGTCCACCCATCGCATCGCACCATGCACCATCAAGAGTACTGTGGCTGGGTTCGGCATATTTTTGATGAGTGGAAACAAATACTCTCTTTGCCGGAATCCGAATTTGATCGTATGCATCTTCTTGAGGATTTCCGTGACGCCTACGACGATCTTTGCCTTACTGCAAATGATTTGATGCCTGATTTCGATACAGTTGCATCTTCTCTTCTGTATGCACTGCGCAAGACAAGGATCGAGGAGATCAATTCCCGCGCTGGTATGACCCCCCAAGTAGATTGGCGCGGTACGTACGGTTGGATCCTGATAGGCGGACAGGCCTTAGATCGAGGTTTTACGGTTGAAGGCCTAACGGTCACGTACATGCCCAGGGGAATTGGTGTTGGTAACGCTGATACAATACAACAAAGAGCTCGTTTCTTTGGGTATAAGCGTCCCTACCTCGGCTTTTGCCGAGTATATCTTGAGGCGACCACCCTTGACTCATTGAGAAATTACACTCACCACGAGGATGACATTAGAGCCCAACTATTGGACTTTCAGCATAGCCGTGAACCTCTTGACAATTGGAAAAGAGCCTTTGTCTTGGACAATAGGTTACGGCCCTGTAGAAATAATGTGCTTGATCTGGACTACATCCGCGGCAGTTTCTCCGACGATTGGTTTGTCCCTCGGAATGTGTTGGCGCCCGATTTCACAATTCGACACAATCGCACCATTATCTCAAATTTTGTAAACGGACTTGAATTTGACACTAATCCAGGACACCCGCGCCGATCTCAAATCCAAACTCATTTGCTCAACGATAGGGTACCACTCCGGGACTTGCTTTCTGACTTTTTAGTCGATTTGAAGTATGTTGAAGGATCGGACTCCCAAAGAGTCACTGGATTGCTACTTCAGTTGGGGCGTGCCCTCGATCACGATCCCAATGAACGTTGCTCCATCTACATCATGAGTCCTCAAGTGAGTCGGTCCCGAACGGCTAACGCCAACGGTGCAATTACTTACCTATTCCAAGGCAGCGATGGCGACGTTTACCCCGGTGATCGGCTAATTCGGCATGACACAAACGTATCGATTCAGATTCACTCTCTTCAATTGGACCCGGACGACGACCCCAGCAATCCTATTGATAATACAATATTCGACGTTCCTGTTGTTGCCGTATGGGTTCCGGGGCGTCTATCCACGCCGTGGATCTCTCAATCTGAGTGAGCTCTATGACATTCCAGTTTTTCGACATTTATCAGAGCGTAGCGGATCTCGAAAACTCCTCCGACGATTACCCCTGTTTTGCCGTCCGGCCTATTTCTAGCTACCCAAATTACTTTGTTGGTAAAGACGAAAATTCTTCCCCATGCATGCTCATCCGATCGGCAGGAGACGCTAAGCGGACATTTGCTCCAATTCTATTGGAAGACATTCAAGTCAACTTTAGCCTTCACTGTAGAGTTGAGTCTTCTTCATACTCCAATTATGATTACTTTACTGTTATCTATTGTCGCCAAAATGACAGCCTTACGATTCGTTACTTTTTCTCCATCTGTGAGTCAATACTACGAATTCTTGGTGGCACTCCCTCAACCACCGATATTGATTATTCGTTGCGGCGAATAGTCGCTTTGTTCCAATTCCTGAAGCGTCCTGCCACTAAGTCCCTTGTCGGGCTCTTCGGCGAGTTGTTTACTTTGTCCCATTCCCAAAATCCTATTTTCAGCATGAAGTGTTGGCGTGCGGAACCCAAGTCCAGATTTGACTTCAGCTTTGAGGGTGGTTTCCTAGAAGTCAAAGCCACTACTACGCGTCGAAGAATTCACTCTTTTTCGTTTGATCAATGCAATGCTCCTGGCGATGTTGTCTCTTTGGTGGTTTCCCTCTTTGTTGAACAGGTATCTAAGGGTGTTTCCCTCCAAAGCATGATCTCCCAGATCGAAAGCCAGATAGCTAGTGAGCCTGACTTAGTGTTCAAACTCCACGAAAATGTTGCTTCCGCATTAGGGTCGACTATTCACTCCTGCCTTCCTCTCCATTTTGACCTGGGACTTTCTGAGTCTTCTTTCATGATTTTTGATTTGTCCACTCTGCCTGCTGTCCGTGGCCCTCTTCCAGAAGGCGTTACCGGGGTCAGATTCGAGTCTGATTTGTCATTCGAACCTCCAGCCTTAGTTCGAGAGATGACGCTTGACCGCCCCTTGTTGCTTAATCTCTTACCGACTTTCGTAACCAACGCACTGTAAGTTGCAGTATTGCTTAAATTTGCGGTATAGCTTGGGTTTGAGGATTTGTATCCTGGAGGAACAGCATGAACCCCGACGACCTCATTTTGATCAGCGTTGACGACCACATCGCCGAGCCAGCGGACATGTTCGAAGCCCACGTGCCTGAGAAGTACAAGGAGCACGCCCCCAAGGTGGTCACCGACGAGAACGGGCGTGAGCAGTGGTATTACGGCAAGCTGCCCGGCAGAAACTTGGGATTGAACGCGGTGGCAGGCAAGCCCCGGGAGCACTACAACATCGACGCCAGCCGCTACGACGAGATGCGACCCGGATGCTACGACGTGCACGAGCGGGTGCGGGACATGAACGCCGGCGGTCAACTGGCCGGGCTTAATTTCCCCAACTGGACCGGGTTCTCCGGCCAGGTGCTCAACGAGGGGCCCGATCCCGACCTGAACGAGATCATGATCAAGGCCTACAACGACTGGCACATCGACGAGTGGGTGGGGGCCTACCCCGACCGGTTCATCCCCTGCGGCATCTTGCCCCTGTTCGATGTGGACCGGGCGGTGGCCGAGGTGAAGCGCCTGGCCAGCAAGGGCTGCCATGCGGTGACCTTCTCGGAGAACCCGGCGATGCTGGGCATGCCGTCGATCCACTCCGGAGCGTGGGACCCGCTGTTCGCGGCGTGCAGCGACTTGGGCACCGTGTTGTGCTGTCACCTGGGCTCATCGTCTCGATCCATGGGTGCCTCAAAGGACGCTCCTCCCAGCGTGCCCATGACCCTGTCGTCGGCGCTCACCATCTCCACGCTGGTGGAGCTGGTGTGGGCCGAGTTCTGGGACCGCTTCCCCGACCTCAAGTTCTCGCTCACCGAGGGCGACATCGGCTGGATCCCCTACTTCCTGTGGCGGGCCGAGCACGTCCAAGACCGCCACTCGGGCTGGACCAAGCACGAATTCGGCATCGACGGCAGCCCCACCGGCGTGTTCCGCAACCACATCCTGTGCTGCTTCATCAACGACCGCATCGGGGTGAAACTGCTGGACGAATTCAACGTGGACAACCTGTGCTGGGAGTCGGACTACCCCCACTCCGACGGCACCTGGCCCCAGGCTCCCGAGTACGTGGCCAAGCTGATGGGCGAACTGCCCGAAGACGTGGTGGCCAAGATCACCCACCAAAACGCCATGCGCCACTACCGGTTCGACCCCTTCGCCCACCGCCCGCCCGAGAAGTGCACCGCGGCCGCGCTGCGGGCCGAATCTCCCGACGTAGACGTGGTGACCCATGTAGGCCGCCCCGCCGATGAGCGCGACGCCGCATTCTGGAATCAGATTCAGACCGGCGGCTGGAAGCGCGAATAGTCGAACCGCTAACCGCCGCGGCGGTAATTGGCGATGATCACCGCGGCGGCAAAACGCCGATGGCACTGCGTCTGGATGTAGCGGGCTGCGGCAGAATTCGGTGAACGGGCCGCCCGGCGGGCCAATTGATCGAACACGTCGGCCTCGGCACGGATGGCCTCGTCGGTAGGAGCGGTTCCAACCCGGTCGGCGAGACTTCGCAATCGATCAGCTTGGGTGAGGATGAATTTCCTGGTGCAAGTGCCTGTGCTGTGCGCGGCCTGTATGGCTTCCCACAATCCTCTGTAGGTGTTGGCGATATCGTCGAGTTCCTCGGGACCCAGGTTCGGGGGAAAGGCTTGCAGGTCGAACTCCTGCTTAGGCGTGCTCAGGCCAGCGGAAGGGCGAAGAAAGCGATCGCCACGTAGTGGATGGCTACCGCGGCAATTACCAACAGATGGAAGATCTCGTGGTAGCCGAACCAGCGCGGCCATGGATCAGGACGGCGGAAGGCATAGATGAGGGCGCCCAGGGTGTACAGGCCTCCGCCGATGAACAGCAGCGTTGACCCGGCTACGCCCATGTTGCGCCAGATGTCGCCAATGACCAGCAGTGCGGCCCACCCGACGATCGGGTAGGGGGCGACCAACACCCAACGGGGAGCGTGGAGCCACATCAACCTACCGAAGACGCCGAGGGCGGCGCCCGACCACACCACGCTCAGGACAAGGGTTGCTGAACCGGTTCCAAGCGCAAAGAAGCCCACCGGGGTGTAGCTGGCCGCGATGAACACGAAGATCATCGAGTGGTCCAGGCGGCGAAATGTCTCTTTCACCCTTGGGGTCCAGGTGCCTGCGTGGTAGGCCGCGCTCACTCCGAAGATGAAGACCACGGCGATGGCATAAACCGCTACAACCGCCCGGTCGGCGCCGCCCGGACCCAAGGCGACGACAATGGGACAGAGGACCGTGGCGGCCACCGCGGCCAGCGCGTGGGACCAGCCCCGGAAAACCGGCTTGGGAACAAAAGATCTGGCAACCGTCAGACGGCCACCCTACACGGGTGCCGCCCCTAATGGAGCTAGCCGCCCAATTCAGCAGCCTCGTATTCCAGCAGGCGGCCGAACAGATCCCGCAGCTCTGAGCGCCGAGAGCGATCGTTGGCCAGGTTGACCAACTCGTGGGGGTCTTCGTCTAGGGAGTACCACTCGTGGTCGTGGTCGTCGAAGTCGGCGTCGGTGTCGAACAGCTTGGGCTCAGGGGCGGGGTTGCCGGTGCGGTCGATGCCGCCGCCCACGCCGTAGTAGCGGGCGTACTTGGTCTCGCCGTCGAAAAAGCCCCGAACCGCGTAGCGGCTGTGGCGCAGAAGTTCCGACTGCGCGCTGTCCTGGCTGAACAGCACGTAGTCGCGCACCGACGTCGACGGGTCGGCCAGCGACGGGGTTAGATCCTTGCCCGACAGGGTGGGCGAACTGTCGATGTCCACCCCGCCGAGCGCGGCGATGGTGGTGGCCAGATCCACGTGGGTGGCCAGCGCATCGGTGGCCTGGCCCTGCGGGGTGAGCCCAGGCGCTTTGACGATAAGCGGCACCCCCATGACCTCCTCGTACACGCACGGCAGCTTGGCCCGCAGCCCGTGCGATCCGCAGGCGTCGCCGTGGTCGGAGGTGTAGATGACGACAGTGTCGTCGTAGGCCCCGATGTCGTCGAGCGCCCCCAGAACCGAGGTGATGCTGTGGTCGAGTAGTTCATGGAGCCAGGCGTAGTAGTCGAGCTGGCGCAGCCAGGAGTCGACATCGTCGAGGGCCATGTGGCCCACCATGTGCTCTCGGTTGCGAACATGCCGCCAAGCCCGCTGGACCTCGGGCTTGGTGTGGAGGTCGTCGTCAAAGTTGTCGGGCAGCCGGGTGAAACGGCGAGGGTAGATCTCTTCTAGGGGTTCAAGATCGACCTTGCCGCCCAGCATGTGCTCGTGGAGGAAGTTGAACAGGGGTACCAAGTCGGGATGGGCTTCTTGGTATGTCGGATGGTCGAGGGGATACCACATGATGTCGTGGGGGTTCACCAGCGCCACGGTGAGGAACCACGGGCCGACAGAAGGATCGGCGCCATGGGTTCGCAGCCAGTCCACCGCTTGGTCGGCGATCACCGGGTCGAAGTGCCGCCCGGTCCACGGCCCGCCGATGTAGTGGCGGTCGTCACCCTGCCAACCGCTGTAGCCGAAGGCTTCCATGTCGGGCATTGGCTCGTGGGTGAGGTGGTATTTGCCCAGGTAGGCCGACTCGTAGCCCACGTCTCGCATCAGCCGTCCCACGGTGGGGATGGCCGGGTCCAAGGCGGTATGGGCTGGGAAGCTCACGTTGTCCACCACCCCGTGCTCGGCCAGGTAGCTGCCGGTGTACAGGCTGGCCCTAGACGGCGAGCACGGCGAGGAGTGGGTGTAGTAGCGGTTGAAGTCCAAGCCGTCGCGGCGCAGCCGGTCGTGGGCGGGCATGTCCACCATCCCGTCCAGCCATGGGTTGCGCCGCTCCTCGTCGGACACGATCAGCAAGATGTTGGGCTGCGTAGTTGACATGGCAGTTACCCTCCGTAGGTTTCCCGGAGCTCCTTTTTGAGCACCTTGCCCACCGGGTTGCGGGGCAGTTCATGCACGATCTCGAGTTGCTCGGGGATCTTCTGGTTCATCAGCCCAACGTCTTTGCAGTGCTCCACCATCTCGCCGAAGCCGAACGACTGGCCGGCCATGGGCGCCACCACCGCGCAGCACCGCTCCCCCGACACCGCGTCGGGCAGGCCGATGACGGCCACATCGGCCACCTTGGGGTGAGAGAACAGCACGTCCTCCACCTCCTTGGCCGAGATGTTCTCCCCTTTGCGGATGATCACATCCTTCTTGCGCCCGACGATGGTCACGAACCCATCGTCGTCCACTTCGGCCAGATCGCCGGTGAAGAAGAACCCCTCGTCGTCGAAGGCGGCCTCGTTCAGAGCCTCGTCCAGATAGCCCCGGCACAGCGTCGGGCCCTTCAAGAGCAGTTCTCCATCAATCAGCTTCCAGTCGGTGTCGTCCAGGATCCGACCCTCGGTGCTGGCCAGCTTGTCGTCGGGGTCGTCGAGGAAGCAGTAGGTGACGATGGGGCACTCGGTGAGGCCGTAGCTGGAGATGATCCCCACGCCGCCCATCTCGTTCTTGACCTCCATGTGGAGCCCGGCGGGCTTGGGGGCGCCCCCGCCGATGGCGGCCCGCATCTTGGGGAAGATGGGCTGGTCGGGGGTCTTGCGCTGCTCGGCCAGAAAAGCGATGAAGAATGGCGTGCCCGATCCGGCCAGGGTCAGCCCATGCTCCCGGAAGAAGCGGGTGTCGGCTTCGGGGTCGAAGCTCTCCACCATCAACATGGGAGTGCCGCACACCAGGGTGGCGATGAGCAGGCTGATGCCGCCGATGTGGGTGTAGGGAAAGGCCAGGGGCCACACGTCGTCGGCCCGCAGTTCCAGGTTCTCCCACACGTGGCGGGCCGCCGCGATCACCGAGTCGTCGCCGTGCTTGGCCCCTTTGGGGTCGGCGGTGGTGCCCGAGGTGTAATAGACCCACCGCACCGGCAGCCGTCCCTCGTCGTCCAAGGGCGCCTCGAATGGGGGCAGCGTGGCGGGGTCCCCTTCAGGAAGGTCGCCGTCGCACACCAGCACGTCGCAGTCCTCAGTGGTGGCCACCACGGTGTTGGCCATGGCCTGGTAGTCGAAGCCTCGCCACACCGACGGCACCACCAAGAGCCGGGCCCCGGTTTGGCGGACCACAAAGCCCACCTCCCGCTCCCGGTAGATGGGGATGATCGGGTTCTGAACGGCCCCCAGCCGGGCCAGCGCAGCCGACAAGATGAGCGACGACCGCCCGTTGGGAAGCTGCCACGACACCCGGGTATCGGCGGCAATGCCCAGGGCGGCCAGCCCGGCGGCGACCCGTTCGGCGGAATCCCGGAACCCGGCGAAGGTCATCACCGTGCCGTCGGGTTCGATGGTGAGCGGGGAGTCGGGGCTGGCGGCAGCCCGGGCCTCGATCGCCTCCCAATAGGTTCTGGGGTTTCCTATCACCGGGTCATTCTCCCAGGTCGGTGGTCGGAGTCTCGAAGCCCACCAGCAACTCCACGAGCTGTCCGGCCGGGGTGCGGATCATCACCGCCACGTCCCACAGGCGGGTGTCTTCCAGCACGTCGCCGCCGTGGGCTTTCACCCGCTCGAGCGCAAAATCCATGTTGGCGACGTTTAGCGAGAGGTGGGTGAGACCGGGCTCGTTCACCACCCGGCCCGGTCGATCCACCAGCCCGGCGCCGCGGAACTGCAACAGCTCGAGCACGAACTCGCCCTTGCGCAGATACACCGCCCGCAATCCCGGCCTTTCCATCCGCAAGAGCTGGCCGGTCGACGCGTCGTCGGCATCCAGCGCCCCTACCCGCTCAAAGTCCAGCGCCCCGATCCAGAAATCTGTTTCGGCATCCAGATCGGCCACTGCCAGCCCGACGTGGTTCACCTTCTCGCTCATCGAGGCTCACCCCCCATCGGCCATGCAGCGTAGGCTGCCGCCCCTCCGACCGGCGAGGAGAACAAGTGAGGTGATTTAGTTAGTCGCGGTCGAGGCCGTAGGCGGCGGCGGAGACCCGCTGGTACTGGTACGGGCCCCACTGGGTGGTGTCGAAGGCCGGTTCGGGGTTGTCGCCCAGGATGGTGACCCGGCTGATGGCCCGGGCACCGTCGAAGTCGTTCACTGCGAAATGCTGGGTGGCCCGGTTGTCCCAGATGCCGATGGTTCCCTCGCTCCAGCTGTAACGACAGGTGAAGTCAGTCTTGCAGGCGTGAGCGGTGAGAAGGTCCAGCAGCGTTTCCGATTCATCCCGGCTGAGTTGGGGGATGCGCCGGGTGAACTGCTTGTTCACGTAAAGCGATGGGCGACCGGTGCGGGGGTGGCGGCGCACCACCGGGTGCTCGGCCTTGTGGTCGGGCTGGCCGTAGTTGGCCGCGGTGTGGATGGCGGTGAGCCCGTTGATCATCTGCTTCATGGGCTCGGCCAGGGTCTCATAGGCCTTGTACATGTTCGACCACATGGTGTCACCGCCTGCGGGTGGCATGACCATGGCATTGAGTACCGAGCAGATGGGCGGAGAGTCCTCGAACGTGCAGTCGGTGTGCCACACGTCGGCCACGTAGCCTGACTCGCCCTTGAGCACCACTATCTCCGGGTGATCCTCATCCAGCTTGGGGATGTAGGGGTGGATCTCCGGCTCGCCGAATCGGATGGCGAACGCCCGGTGCTCGTCGGGGCTGAGATGCTGGTCGGGGAAGAACAGCACCAAGTGCTCATCCAGCAACTCTTGGATGAGGGCGAACTCGGCATCGGAAACCGAGGCCAGCGATAGCCCCCGCACCTCGGCGCCCAGCGCACCAGCTACCCGGCGAACGTCCAGATCAACAGCTTCGATGACAGCCATGACCGCAGCCTACTCTAGAGAAATGTCTGATCAAGATGCCCTGGCCGACCTCGCCGCCGACTACGCCCGCTGTGTGGACCGGGGTGATCCCGAGGGGGTGGCGGCCTGCTTCGCCCCCGACGGCGTGCTGCGCCGGGTGGATCTGCCCAGCGGGGGAACGATACTCAGCGAGCGCACCGGCCGGGACGAGATCGCCCGGGCCATCTCCCGGATGACCTACGAGGCCACGTTTCACTTCCTCGGCCAACAGCAGACCGAGATTTCCGGCGACACCGCCACCGGTGAGACCTACTGCATCGCCCACCACCTGACGGTCCCCGACGACGGCACTCCGGCCACCGACTTCATCATGTTCATCCGCTATCACGACCAATTCGTCCGCCTGGAGGAGGGCTGGCGCTTCGCGGTGCGGGAGCTGCAAATCGACTGGACCGAGAACCGGTTGGCCGAAGGCGTTTAGCAATCGATGGACGACATCGCCCGCCTACTGGCCTATGAGGAGATCCGACAACTCGCCTCTAGATACGCGGTAGCCATCGACCGACGAGATATAGATGCTCTCGTTGAGCTGTTCATCGACGACGTGCGGGTGGGCCGCGACAGCTATGGGCGAGACGCCTTGCGGGCCAACTTCGAGGAGTCGGTGGGAGCCATCAGGGTGTCAATTCTGAACATCGGCACCCATCAGATCGACCTCATCGACAACGACCACGCCACCGGCCACGTGTACTGCAAGGCCGAGATCGCCGACGGCGACCGGTGGATCCACCAGGCCATCCGCTACGACGACACCTACGAGCGCCGCGACGGCCACTGGTATTTCGTGCGCCGCCTCCACAAACTGTTCTACGGCGCCGAGGTGGGGGTGAACCCCCTGGGCCTGCCCCCCGCCAACTGGCCCGAGAACCACGACGGCCTCGGCACCCTCCCCTACGAAGAGCCCACCTGGCAGGCCTTCAACGACGGCTAGCCCGCAGGGCGGAAGCCCAGCAGAGTGGTGTCGTCAATATCCTCGTAGGCGGCCTCCACGGCCATGCCCACGGTGATGTCGCCGACGTCGCAGTCCACCATGTTGCCCACCAGGCGGGGACCCTCATCCAGGTCCACCAGAGCGATGGCGAACGGGATGCGGCTGGCCAGGGCGGGGTCGTGGCCGGCCCGGTCAACGGTGAAGGAGTACACCGTGCCCCGGCCGCTCAGCTCCCCCCACTCCCAGTCGTCGCCCAGGCAAACTGGGCACCGGCCCCGGGGGTAGAAGAAGTATCCGTGTCGGGGGCAGCGCTGAAGCACCAGCCGACGCTCCCGCAGTCCGTCGAAGTAAGGCGCAGTGATCGGAGTGGGGGTGGGCAGGGGGCGGCCGTCGGTGGAGAAGTGAACCATCAGGCCCCCTCCAAGATGAGGGCCACCTGCTCGGCCAGCATTCCCCCAGTGCCGTTGGCGTAGGCGATGTTGCAGTCGGGCACCTGGCGCTCGCCGGCCCGGCCCTGCACCTGGCGCACTGCCTCGGTGATATGGCTCATGCCGCCGCCCAACCCGGCCTGGCCCATTCCCAACTGCCCGCCGTGGGTGTTCAGGGGCCAGTCGCCGTCGTAGCACAGGCTGTGCTCGTCTATGAACCGCCCCCCTTCGCCCTTGGGGCAGAACCCGGCGTCCTCGATGGTCAACAACACGGTGATGGTGTAGCAGTCGTACATGGAGGCCATGTCCACTGCGTCGCGCGACACCCCGGCCATGGCGAACGCCCGGTCGGCGGCCAGCCGGATGGGGGTGTCGACAATGTCGGGGGCATAGGTGATGCTCTTGTGGGTGAGGTGCTCGCCGTAGCCGCTCACGTACACCGGTCGGTGGGGGCACCGGGCGGCCCGCTCGGCGGTGGTCACCAATACGGCCGAGCCGCCGTAACACGGCATGACGATCTCCAGCAGCTTCAGCGGATCAGCCACATAGCGGGAGCTCATCACGTCGTCAATGGTGATGGGCTTGCCGTAGAACACCGCCATGGGGTTGGCCTGGGCGTTGTAGCGGGAGTCCACCGCCACCTTGGCCAGCGTCTCCTCACTCACCCCGTAGGCGGCCATGTAGCGCTGGGCGGCCATGGCGAAGCTGGGGGTGGCGGCCACCAGCCCGGCGGGGATCTCAAACTGCCCCTGGGGGGAGCCCCAGACCTCGCCGCCCATGTAGGCCCCCATCTTCATCTTCATCGGGCCGCCGTTGGCCCCCGGCTGGGGCGGGGCGGGCACCGATGGGGTGAACACCAGCACCGTCTCGCAGATACCCACCTCGATGGCGGCCGCCGCCCGCCACACCATGCCCGCCGGGGTGGCCCCGCCCAAGTCGACCGTCTCGTTGAAGTTGCTGCGAATGCTCAGGAACTCGGCCAGCGCCGACGGCGCGAACATCGGCGACTCCCGCAGGCCGTTGATCACCAGCCCGTCCACCTCGCCCTTGTCCATCTCGGCATCGGCCAGCACCTCGGCCGCCAACCGGGCACACGCCTCCATGGTGAACATGGGCTCGTCCCATACCCGCTTCGGCGCCCACTCGGTGAGCCCCACAATCGCCGCCGCTCTCTTTCCCATGCGCCTCAAACTAGTGGTCCGTGTGCTGGCAGCTTTGGTCGACCAGCCGGGTCAGGTGCAGAGCGGTTCGAAGCGGTAGCCCCGGCTGGACAGCTCTCTGAGGGCGATGTCGAGGCCGAGGACGGTTTGCGAGCGATCGCCGCCTCCGTCGTGAAGCAGCATGATCACACCGTCTCGGGCGTAGTCCACGAGGTGTTGGGCCACGTCCTGGGCCGAGACCTGGAGCCAGTCTTTGGGGCTGGTGTCCCATGTGAACACGGTCAATCCGTGCGCAGCAGCCCAGTCCCGGGTAAACGCATTCATCGACGCATATGGAGGCCGCAAGCAGGCCGCGCCCCGGTCGCCGAGCAAAGCCTGGGTTCGGCCCACTGTCTCATCGAACTCCTCGCGGGTCAGTTCCCCGAGAGCCTCGTGGTTCCAGGTGTGGTTGCCCAGGGTGTGTCCTTCATCAACGATGCGCTGGGTGGTGCCGGGGTAAGCCTCGACCAGCCTCCCGACCACGAAGAACGTGGCCCGCGCTCCGTAGCGGGCCAATACATCGAGCATCTGGGGCGTGTACTCGGGATGAGGGCCATCGTCGAACGTGAGGTACATGACCGGAGCGGACTCGTCGAGAATCGGGGTGGGATTGGGTTCCTCTGCATCGGTCGTCGGCGTTGGCGGCGGCGTGGACGTGGGTATTGGCTCTGGTGTTGGCTCCGGCTCGGGTTGTGGCGTGGTTGGCGCCGGGGTGACCGGCTCCGGATTCGTCGTTGCAGCGGGCACAGGTTGCGCCGTGGTCGGCTGCGCAATTGGCGGGGAGGAATCGGGCTCGGGTTGCGCCGTGGTTTCCCGCTCAGTTGGCGCCGGAGTCGGCGAGGCCGGGTCGAGTGGCGCTTCCGATGGAGAGGGAACCGGTGATACAGAAATCTGGGAAGTGGGGGTGCTTTGGCCGCACCCTGCAAGAAGCACCGCCACCGCGAAAGCAGCAGCCGCAAGCCGGGACATGCCACCAGTTAACTAGTCCACTTCGGCGGTCGGGGGGATCCTCCGCTCCAACAGGGCGTCGTAGCGAACCTGAAGCTGGTTGGCGTAGCTCGGCTTGGTGGGAATAAGGAAGTCGCCCGCTCGAATGCCGGCCATGACCGGGCCAACCACATCAGCGGGCGAGATGCCTTCCGCGGTCATTTTCGACAGCGACTCCACCACAAAGGCGTTGTCCTCGCTCTCATCAGTGCCATAGCGATCATCCCTGACCCGGGCGGTGTGGGCGATGGCGGTGTCGATGGCGCTGGGGGTGAGCACCGAGGCGCCGATCTTGGACCCCGCCCCGGCCAGGTCCAGCGCCAGGCACTCGGTGAGCGAGAAGGCCGCGCACTTCGACACGACATAGGGGCTGGAAAACCCACCAGCCACGAACGCGGCCACCGATGCGGTGTTCACGATGTGGCCCTCGGTGTCCTGGGCCATCATCCGGGGCACGAAGGCGGCCACGCCGTTAATGATGCCGTACACGTTCACGCCGAACACCCAGTCCCAGTCGGCCTGTGTGCGCTCCCACATGAGCCCGGCCTGGAACACACCGGCGTTGTTGAAGAGGAGGTCCACCTGGCCGAAGGCGTCCCAGGCGGCGTCGGCCAGAGCCTCGACCGAAGCCCGATCAGCGACGTCCACTTCTACGGCCACTGCGTCTTCCCCGATGGCCTCAGCGGTGGCGGTGGCTCCAGCAATGTCGATGTCGGCGGCCACCACCTTGGCGCCCTCAGAACTGAATCCAGCCGCCAATGCCGCTCCGATTCCGCTGGCTGCACCGGTTATCACCGCCACCTTATTGTCAAAGTCCTGCATTGTCCCATGCTGGCATGGCTTGGCCGCTGATGTCGGAGCGGAGAGGCCGGGGACTACGGACCAGTTCCAGCCTCAGGCCAAATCTCCGGGTCGTGGACGCCGTCGTCTTCCCGCTCGCAAACGAGGTCGGCGTCATCTGCCACAAAGGCGTAGACCCGGCAGGCAGCCAATGCCACCCACTGATTGGTCAGGTCGAAAAACTCCCCCCGAGCGCTCATGATGGCCAGCGCAAACCAGCTGCCGTCAGGGAGCACAATGACCCCGGAATCGATCATCTGCCGGTACTCCGCGGGACAGCAGTTCGGTCGAAGCCAGCCCGCCTTATGCAACGACGATTCGGCCACTTGCCGAGGCAGCCGATCCAGCAAGACACCGTCGAGGTCTCTCGGGGAATTGAGGGAATGGGACGTGTCCAGCAGCCACTGTTGAAGAACGGCCGTCTCCTCGGCATCTAGTAATTCGCCCTTGTACAGCCGGACAAAGAAAAGGGCCAGATCGGCCATGGTGGTGCGGTTGCCCAGGGGATTCTCGGGCCGGAAATTCCCGGCCACCCGATTTGGATCCTCGAAACGCCAGGCCTCCAGCCGGGTGTCGGACAGCTCGGCCACATTCCAGGTCCAGTCGTTCACCGCATCTACGCCCCCGGCAAGGTCGATCATGTGCCCGCCAGCCAAATTGTCGGACAGGATCAAAGCGGCGTTGGCCAGCGGCCTCACCGCCTCCACTCCGGCTGCTTCGAGAGCAGCCGCAGCCCACAGGGGTTTGACCGCGCTGGCCGAAATCCGGGACTCCTTGGGCTCGTAGCCGTAGAGCGTCTCGTCGGGAAGCACCACCGCAATGGAGATCTGCGCGTCGGGGTTCCATTCTTCGGAGATCTCGGCCAAGTCCTCGAACTCTCCAGCCAAGAGGAATTGGAAATCCCCAGCCAGCGAGGCCAAGAACTCCTCAGCGGCCCGATCGGGCGTGGGAGTCGGCTCAGGAGTAACCGCAACCGTTGCCGTGGCCTCAGGGGTTGACGGGGGCAAGGGGGCAGGCGTCGGAACCGCAGATGCTGTAGGGGGCGGCGGGGTGACGATTGCGGCAGTCGGCTCCGGTTCCGGATTAGCCTCCGCCTCCTCCGGGCTCACCGCCAGCGTCACTTCCGAGCTGCTGTCGCAGCCAGCAATCCCCGCGAGCAGCCCAACGGCCAGCAGGACCGCGACCAGTGGCGCGAAGCCGCCGCGCAATCTCAGCCGCACTCGATGTCTTCGGAAGGCACAGTCAGGTCAATGAGATAATTGTCCACCACCTCGTCCACACAAGGGTGGAGGCCATAGCTGGTGTGGCCCGTGCCGTTGTAGGTGAGCAGCACCCCGGTCTCCAGCGACTCGGCCACGGCCACCGCCCACTCGTAGGGAGTAGCGTTGTCGCCCGTGTTTCCGATCACCAGCACCGATGCCGCGTCCGGAGCTTGGATCGGCTCGTGCGGGCGGGGTTCGGTGTCGGCCCAATACACGCACATACGGGCTTCGGCTGCCGCGGCACGGCCGAATTCGCCGGCCTCTTCGATCATCCGCTCGACGAGCCGGTCTAGGTCTTCTTCGCTCATCCGGCCTCCATCGGTACAGCTGATGCTGAAGAACGAGCCGAGGTCAACGGCGTCCAAGTAGTACTGGGCCAGCCTGTGTATTTCCTGGCCATCGCCTTCCCATGCCAGGGCGAAAGCCTCATAGAACAACCGCCATAGATCAGCAGAAAGGTAGGACACCATCACCAAGGCCAGTTGTGCCTCTCCCGGTCCCACCAGCACATTGCCCTCGGCATCGAGCAGCGGGTTGTCCTCGACCTCTTCCATCAACTGGAGGTAGGCCGACTTGGGATTGCCGACAATCGGACACGCCCCATCTTGCAGGCAACCGTCGAACACCTCGTCGACCACTCGGGCGAAACCTCTGATCTGCTCCACCAGAACGTCGTCGTGGGTCAACGATGTGTCCAACACGCCATCGATCACCACCGCCCGGGCATTAGGGCCGTACCGATCGGCGTAGAACTGGCCCAGCACCGTGCCGTAGCTGTAGCCGAAGAAGCTGATCTGTTCCTCGTCCAAGGACTGGCGGATCAGATCCATGTCGTGCACCGTCTGCACCGTGCTGATGATTTCGGCCCGGCCTTCCAAGCCGGCCAAACAGGCTTCGGCGGCTTGCTGGGCCACCTCGGCGATCACCGCCTCGTTTTCAGGAGTGGCCGACAGCGCACCGATCACCTGGAGGTCCTTGGCCTCTTCGTAGCAGTCGGGATTCAAACTGGACGTCACCCCCCGGGGATTCCACCCCACCACGTCGAAGCGGGCCAGCAGTCGATCGGAAAGCCCGGCACCGTAAGACAAGAATCCCTCAAAATCCCCCCCAGGACCTCCAGGGTTCACCAGTAGCGCACCGATACGGTTGTCCGGGTCGGTTGCCGGGAGTATTCCGAGTTCCAGAGTGATGGTTCCGGCATCTGGGTCGTTGTGGTCGGCAGGAACCTCCAGCTCAGCGCAGAGATGAACCTGCCCGCACTCCTGGAATACCAGGGACCCGATCTCCACCTGGACGGGGGCGGGCGCAGGCTCTTCGGTCGGAACAGGCTCTGCGGAGGGCGCAGGCTCTTCAACCGGCGCGGGCACCACCGCAGTGGGCGTTGCCTCTTGGGTAGGAACAGGTGTCGTGGCCTCGGGCGGTTCTGCCGTGGCGGTAACGGGGATCTCCGTGGGCTCGACATTCGATGCTGAAGGCACGCCATCGCCGTCGGAGCAGCTGGCCGTGATCAAGGCCACAGCCAACAGCACGCCCGCAACGGCAATTGCCTTCGGTCTTCCTCTCATCAACCCTCCTGGGTAATGGCCAACGCGCCTCAAGATATCCCGGTCCGGCGACAGTTCCGCACCAGCTATGTCAACCGGGCAGTTGCCGCTACAGCTTGGTCAGCGGGTGTCGCCCACCCAGGTCATGTGGGTGCTCTCCCCGGCTTCCAGCAGGGGGCCGTCGTAGTTGGGGGAGGTCATGACCGAGGCGTCGCGGCGGTAGTTGATGAAGTGGACGCCGTCGTCGCCGCTGTAGAGCTTGTAGCGGCGGTCGGCAGCCACCCACAGGGTGTCGCCCTCGCCGATAACTCGACGCCCCACTCGGATCTCGCCCCGCAGCACATGGATCAACTCGTCTTGTGAGTGGCTGTGGGCCGACGACTCGAAGTACTGAGGCCGGTCGGTGGCCAGCAGCCACAGCCGATTGGTGGGCGATGAGGCGTCGGAGAAAAACCGGGTGCGCTGGGTGTCGTCCACCGTGGCCCACAGTCCGTCAGGACCGACTACTCGCACGCCCCGGCCTTGGGTTTCGGCCGGCCCCCTCAAACCGTCGGACGGAGGAACAGAATCAGTCGGTCCCACATGGACAATGCTGGTACCGGATTCCGCGATCGCAGTGGCCGCCACCCCGGCCTCCACCACCATCGCCCCATCGGAGGGGCAGACCCGCCCGTCAACCACCAGGCTGCCAGAGCGCACATACACCGCTTCGTCACCGTGCTCGGTCCCCCACCGCATCTCGGTGCCGGCGGCCAGGTCGGCGGCCACCAGCCACAGCGAGGCCCCGTCCGGACTGACCTGCCGTGCCGTGCATCCGCCATTCACCTCGGCTGTCGGTGCGGGATACCCATGCCCTATCGGTCTCTCATCGGCAAAAACAACGTCAACCGCGCTCATAGACCCTCATCTTCCCACTCAAGGTGCGACCGCGGCGGGCTGCCGCCAATTCGACGGCCTCATCCATGGCCGTCTGCATAGCCGCTCGCAGTTGGGCGGTGAACTCGTTGCGCTCACTGGAAGACAACCTCCCGTTTTCGCCGACGGGGGGTAGGAGCGGTTCGCTGACCACAATGGAAACC
>JAJDTA010000054.1 GCA_022827405.1 Acidimicrobiia bacterium | reverse complement strand
AGGCGAGGCCATGGCATAGGCGATGTCCTTGCTGAGGCTGGTGATCCGGCTGACCTTGACCCCCGCGGCTAGTTCCAACTCATAGCGGGTCACGGTGGGGCCTATGACCATCCCCACCAGCTTGGTGTCCACATCGTGGGCCGCCAAAGCCTGCTCTAGGGCGGCACCCTTGCGTGATGCCTCCTCCTGATTGATCTGCCGGGGATCAGACCCATTCAGGAGATCAAGCGAGGGAAGCTTCCATTTCGACGACTTTGGCTTCGACGACCGGGATTTCTTGCCGGAAACGACAGTCGGTGCCTGCCACTCGGGCTCGGAATCGGAGGAGGATGGACTGGCCGTTGGCTCGGGCGCTGGTGGCGTTGGTGGGGCGCTTGACGCCGGCTCGGGTTCGGGGAGCGGGGCGGGGATCACCACTACATCGGCAGCAGACGGCTCAGACTCCCCAGGTCCGGGATTCGGTTCGACCGGCGGATTCGGCGTTGGCGCATTGGCAGTGAATGAGCAGATGATCCGGCTCAGCGCGGCTTTGACTTTGGCGCCGTCCACCTTGCGGGCCCAAGCCCGCAATGACACCCGGGTGAGCACCACCGCTCCCAGTAGCCCCAACGCGCCCATCACCAAGCTGGCACCCCACCCGCCCATAGCGGCGGTCAACGAGCCCCCGACGGCTAGGCCCAGCGCCCCGCCCGCGCCCGCCAAATCGTCGAAATCCGCGATGCCGGGCCGGCCCAGAGTTATGTGCAGCAGGCTGGTGACCGACAACAGCATCAGGGTGGTGCCAATCCCCAAACGCACGGCCAACACCAGTTCAGACCGGGCCGGATTGCTCTCAGCATCGAAGACCGCGCCGTCTTGAGCGCCTTCGTCGGGAGCTTTACCAGGCCGGGGGCCCCGCAACAGCATGACCCCGATGCCCACCAGCGCGATGGGCGCCACTGCTCGTACCGAGCCGATCAGCGCTCCGGCGGCAATTCGCAGCCCCTTACCGAACGGGCCGGCCACATCCGCCCAAATCCCGCAGGCGGCCACCAGTCCGGCGAGAATGAAGCCCACCGCGATGATGTCGCCGCGGTGGGTGACCCAGACGGCGGCCGACGCCTGCCTCAGCTTGCTGTCAGACTTTGACTCGGCCTTGGAACGAGCAGCGGACTTGGCCTTGGCACCGGTCTTCGAGCTGGGCTTGGAAACGGGTTTACGAGCGGTTCGAGCAGCCACAACAACCACAAACGTACCACTGGCAACACCAGCAACCAACGGTTTGCCCCAAGAGAACCGGCAATGCGCGGCGCTTAAACCTCGATGATGATGGGGACGATCATCGGGCGGCGGCCGGTGTTGTGGTTGACGAACTGGCCTGCGGCCCGCCGCACCGCCCGCTCCAGCCCATCGGTTTCCCCGGAGGCCAAGTGGCCTTCCACCACCGCGGCCACTTCTTCAGAGCCGGCCAGCTCGAGATCCTCGACTTTGTCGGCCCCGACCCAACCCTTGCTCTCCAAGCGGGGACGAGCCAGCAAACGGCCCTTGGCGCGGCTCAATACCACCACCACATTCACCACTCCTTGGCCGCCGAGGATGGACCGCTCGCGAAACAGCTCCTGCCCGCTCTCGATCAGCCGCCCGTTCACGTAGTAGTAGTCGCCAGAGGTGACCTGCCCTCGGTTGACCAGTCCGTGGTCGCTCAACTCCACCTGTTGGCCGTCGCGGGCCAACACCACCCGATCGGGGGGCATGCCCATCCCGGTGGCCAGCGTGGCGTGGGCCGCGAGGTGGCGGCTCTCACCGTGGACCGGCACGAAGTACTCGGGGTCGGCCACGGTGTGCAGAGTGCGCAGTTCGTCCTGCTTGCCGTGGCCGGTGGTATGGACATCCAGTTGGCCGCTGTGGACCACATCAGCCCCTCGGCGCACCAGATTGTTGATCATGCGGGCCACCCGGGCCTCGTTGCCGGGGATAGGACTGGAGCTCAGCACCACAGTGTCTTCGGGGCCGATGTTGATCCAGCGGCTGTCGCCGGTGGCGGCCATCGCCAGGGCCGAGCGGGTTTCCCCCTGAGAGCCGGTGGCCACCACGCACACCTGCCCAGGTGGAAAACGCTCGCACTCGGACACGTCGATCACCGAGTGGTCGGGCAGCCGGAGCAGGCCCAGCTCCCGGGCCAGGGCGAAGTTGCGCTTCATGGACAGCCCCAGCGTGGCCACTTTGCGCCCCGAGTCCACTGCGGCATCGGCCACCTGCTGTACCCGGTGGATGTGGCTGGCGAACGCGGCCACCACCAGTCGTCGATCGGGATGGGCGGCGAACACCCCTCTCAGCACCTCTCCCACCTCGGTCTCCGACCGGGAGCTGCCGGGTATCTCCGAGTTGGTGGAGTCGCACAGCAGCAGCCGCACCCCCTCGTCGTGGGCGATGGCCCCGATGCGGGCCAGATCGGTGCGCCGGCCGTCAACCGGGTTCAGGTCCAGCTTGAAGTCGCTGGAATGCAGGATCACCCCCTGAGGCGTTCGGATGGCGGAGATGAGCCCAGAGGGAACCGAGTGGGTGACCGGTATGAACTCGCAGTCGAACGATCCGATGCGATGGCGGTCGTGGTCGCCGATAGGGATGAGGGACGTACGGTCGATCGCATCCCGCTCCTCGAGGCGGTGGCGGATCAACCCCAAGGTGAACGGCGAGGCGTACACCGGAAACGACAGCCAGTCCAGCGCGTGAGACAGCGCGCCGATGTGGTCCTCGTGGCCGTGGGTGCAGATACAGCCCACAATGCGATCAGCCCGGTCGCGCAGATACTCCAAGTCGGGCAGCACGAAATCGGCGCCGGGCATGTCCTCGTCGGGGAACAGCACCCCGCAGTCCAACAGAAGCACCTCGCCACCGCATTCGATGGCCGCGCAATTCCTCCCGATGTCGCCCAGCCCGCCTAGAAAGGTGATCTGAACCGGTTCAGCCATGGGCTCCCAGTCTGGTGCCGGCCAACACGCTGGCCGCGGCCTCGGCCAGGTCGTCGGGCTCGACGTCCAGGGGCGGTCGGCACCGCCCGACGGGCAGTCCGATGAGTCTCATCATGGCCTTGGCGGGAATGGGATTGGGCGCGGCCAGCCCAGTCTCAAAGTCATACGACGGGATGAGGCCGGCGTTGATCCGGCGGGCCGCACCGATGTCGCCGGCCTCAAAGGCCGCGACCATCTCGGCGTGCTCGGCGCCGCTCCAGTGGGCGGCGACGCTGATGAACCCCACCGCACCCACCGCCAGCAGCGCCAGGTTGAGGCTGTCATCACCGCTGTACACCTCGAAGCCATCTGGGGCCTGGGCGATGAGCTTGGCCGTCTCTGCCGGATCGCCGGCCGCATCCTTGAGGCCGACCACGTTGTCCACCCCATGGGCGAGATCCAGCAGCGTCGCGGTGTCTACCTTGCGCCCGGTGCGAACAGGAATGTCGTAGATGACCACCGGCAGGCTGGTGGCCGCGGCCACCGTCTGGAAGTGGCGGGCCAGACCGGCTTGGGAGGGTCGGTTGTAATACGGAGCCACCAGCAAAACGCCGTCGGCCCCAGCCTCGGTGGCCCGCTCGGTCAGCTCAACCGCCGCGGCGGTGTCGTTGCTGCCCGTCCCGGCCACCACAGGGACATCCACGGCCGAGGCGACGGCGGCGATGAGATCGATCTGCTCGTCGTGGGTAAGCGTCGGCGCCTCGCCGGTGGTTCCCGCCACAACGAGGCCGTCGTTTCCGTTTTCGGCCAACCAACGGGCCAACTGGGCGGCCGCGTCCAAGTCGAGCGAGCCATCATCGCCAAACGGAGTGACCATGGCGGTCAACACCCTGCCGAATCGAGCCATGGACCCTCCTTACGCTTCGGCGGCCATCTCGGCCGCCCGGTCGATGCCCAGAGTCGCCAGGAGATCCTCGTGCAACTCGAACCAAACTTCATGGTAGGAATCCAAAGACGGCTTGGTAAACCAGTCGATGTCGCCGCCCACCACCCGATTCAGGGCGTTGTCGAGCCGCCCGCCATAGTGGCCGAAGCGGTCGAAAACCTCGGACAGCTGAGCGACGACAGGCTGGACACGCCGATTGATCTCGGCCAGGCGGCCTATGACCTCATTGTCGTAGTCCGGGTCGGAGTGGTCGTTCAGCGTCTGGTCACCCCGCACCTGGAAGTCGGTGCAGGCCGTCTTCAACTCGGGATCCAAGACCAGAAACGAGCGGTACAAACCATGAATCTGAGACCGCACCCCGGATGCCTCCACCTCCGCGGCTACCAGCCGCTCGCCCTCGGCCCGGCCCGCGCCCAAAAGCATCCACCCCTTGGCCCGGCTGCCGTCCCGATAGCGCACCCACCCCTGCTCGGCCAGTTCCTCCAGCACGGCACCAGCCTGCTCAGGAGATACCCCCGCAGCCTGGGCAATTGCCCCCTCATCGGCCATGCCCTTGGTCCGCAGAGCATGCAGCGCCCGCATCACCAGATCATCTGCCCCCGGCAAACGGCTCACTAGCCCACCCTACTCCAGCCCCCCTCCGCACCTATCCCCATATTCGACCAGCAAGCCGCTCTCCCCCGACGTTGACACCCCAATAGGCATTTTCGAGCCGGCTGGCGGGTCGGTAGCGTGGTGAAGATGACGGCGGGGGTCCCACAGGTGTCCAGGCAGGAATCGGGGCCTGATGCCGCGGCGAATATGACGGCGGGGCCCCCAAGCTGGGCCGACAATTGACCGGGCCAGCGCGGGGCGTGATGCGGAAGTTGCTGGGCGTTGTCCTCGCCGTGCTGTTGGCATCGTCTGGAGTGGTTGCCATAGCGGCCAGCCCGGCAGCGGCCAACACCGCGGCCGATAGGTGCTCAGCGGTCCACCAATTCGGGGCGACCCCAGTCCCGGTGGCCAAAACCGCCGACGGAACCACCGTGCTGGCCCATGTCGAGTGGGGCTACGACCCGACTATCGGCTGCTATCTGGTGCTCGATCAAAACGCCATCACCATCCTTCGAGCCGATGCCATCGCCTTCACCCTCCCGACTGGGCCCGCCGACGCCATATCCCAGCGTTGCTCAGCGGTCCACCGTTTCGGGGCGACCCCGGTCCCGGTGGCCAAGACGGCCGATGGAACCGGCATTTTGGCCTACATCAGATGGCTGCCCAACGACACCGGAGCCTGCTATCTGGTGCTCGACAACCAGGCAACAACCCTGCTGCGAGCCAGCATTGCCGATTCCCAACCCGAGCCCGATCTCCTCGTCGAGCAGAACCCCTTGTCGGTCGGCACCTGGCACTCGTGTGCCATCCGGGAAATCGGCACCGTCGACTGCTGGGGCAACAACTGGGCCGGACAACTCAATGCCCCCAGCGGCCGGTTCACCGCCATCGCCGCGGGAAGCGCCCACACCTGCGGCCTGCAAGCCAACGGCACCATCACCTGCTGGGGCAGTAACACCAGCCGAACGAACGCCCCCAGCGGCCAAGCCGACGCCCCCCGGGGCCGGTTCACCGCCGTTGCCGCCGGCGCTTGGCACTCGTGCGCCATCCGGGAAGACAGCGGCGCCCAATGCTGGGGCCTCAACGACAACGGCCAAGCCTCCCCACCCAACGGCCGGTTCACCGACATCACCGCGGGAAGCGCCCACACCTGCGGCCTGCAAGCCGACGGCACCATAATCTGCTGGGGTTCTGACTTCTACGGGCAAGCCACCGCGCCCCGCGGCCGATTCACCGCCATCGCAGCCGGTTGGGCTCACACCTGCGCCCTGCAATTCGACGGCACCACCACCTGCTGGGGTCACAACTGGGCCCGACAACTGACCGCACCCGCCAGCCCATTCACCGCCATCACCGCGGGCTGGGCCCACACCTGCGGCCTGCAAGCCGACGGCACCATAACGTGCTGGGGCCACAACAACAGCGGGCAAACAGCCACCCCCAGCGAACAGTTCACCGCCATCGCCGCTGGCGGCTACCACACCTGCGGGATCCGCCCAGACGGCATCACCCAATGCTGGGGCAACAACTTCTACGGGCAGCTCGACGCTCCGGTGATTCCTGAGAACCAGTACAGCCCAATCGCCGTCGGCGCCGAACACTCGTGCCGCATACTGAACAACGGCACTCTTCATTGCTGGGGCAACAACACCTACGGGCAGGCGAGCGCCCCCAGCGGCCAGTTCACCGCCATCGCGGCGGGCAGCTGGCACACCTGCGGGCTCCACCAAAACGGCGCCGCCCAATGCTGGGGCAACAACGACGACAACCAAACCGACGCCCCCGACGGCCGATTCACCGCCATCGCCGCCGGCAGCGCCCAC
>JAJDTA010000187.1 GCA_022827405.1 Acidimicrobiia bacterium | reverse complement strand
TTACCATATCTATATGGCAACCAAGACAACTATTAACCTTGATGAGGAGATGGAGGCCGCTCTTTCCGAGCTGGTGGCATTGGACGGCACCAAGACGCTGGCCATAAAGCGGTCTTTGCTAGCCGAGGTGAAACGCCGGCGGCGCAGTCAGGCGATGCTCGACATGATCGCTTCGTGGGAGGCAGATGAGGGTCCAATCAGTCCCGAGCATCTCGAATGGGCTGATGCAGTTCTCGACCGTCAGGGAGTGGATCTTTGATCGTTGACGCCGGACCGCTGATTCTCGACAGCGAGAATCTGAACTCTCGGCTGTGGGCACTGATAAAGCGGGCGACCGAACGCGGCGATGATCTGCACACCACCCACCCGGTGCTCGCCCAGGTCTGGCGAGAGCCGGCCAGGCAGCCAAACTTATCGCGCGCGCTGCGCTGCTTCGATGTCCACCCTCTCGACGAGTCGGTGAGAGTGGGGCTCAGGCTCGCAGAATCCGGGACCTCAGACGTGGTCGACGCCCATCTCACCGTGGTCGCAGAGAGCCTGGGCACATTCATCCTCACCACAGACCACGAAGACATGTCAGAGCTCAACGCCCGCTTCGAGCGCTACTGAAGGCTTAGTCGATTCTGTCTGCAGATCCGGTGATGACAATCGTTCCCATGGGTCGTGCTCCCACCAGCGTTTACGGTGGCTCAGGGGTCTGCCGACCCTTGATATGGATATTGTGCTGCGCATGTTGCGCAACATGGGTACCATTAGGGTATGACGAAGCCCACCAATGTCCTGTTGGATCCGTCGTTGCGGGCGGTGGCCAAGCGTCGTGCCGATGAGCTTGGGTTGAGTGTGTCGGCTTACATCCGGGAGTTGATCCGCTCTGACGATGCCGCGGCCCGCGCCTCGCACTGCGATATCACTCCGCTCATCGGGGTCTTGGGCAGCGGAGATGGACCTTCTGACATAGCCCGCGACAAGCACAAGATGATTGACGAAGCGTACGGCGGTCAGTTCGACAGGAGGCTTCGAGCCAGGAGCGCTGTTGAGTGACGCGCGTCTTTGTGGATACCGGAGCGTGGTACGCCCTCGGCGCGAGCACCGACCTGTCCCATGATCGGGCCGTTGCGCTGCTCAGCGAGCATGCCGGGCGCCTGGCCACCACCGACCATGTGCTGGTGGAGACGTGGGCGATTGCCAGAAGCCGCCACCACCGTGTCGCGGCCGATGAGTTGGTGGCGACCATTCTGAACCGGAACCTCGCCGATGTCCTGACGGCAACGCCCCAAGACATTGCGACTTCTTTGGCGATCGGCGAGCGGTTCAGCGATCAGGCATTCTCAATGGTCGACCGAACAAGCTGGGCAGTAATGGAGCGGTACGGCATCCAGGAGGCGGTCTCATTCGACGCTGACTTCGCCGTGTACCGCTATGGCCCCGGCTTAGGCCGGGCGTTCACCGTCTACCGCTGAACAGTCTCTCGAAAGCTGGGGGTCGGGGCCGGCGGTGGCGATTGTTCCCAGGGGTACCCATCTACCCTAAGCAGGGTCCAGGGGTTGCCATTGGGGCTCGCGTTTTTCGGCGAAGGCGGCGGGGCCTTCTACTTGGTCGGGGTGGCCCCAGATGCCGGTCATGTGGAAGGCGCCGGTTTTGCTGGCTTCGGTGAGGCCGTGCTCCATGGCGTCCCACAGGGCCTTCTTGGTGGCGGCCATGGCCGATGGTGAGTTGCGGGCGATGGCTTCGGCGATCTCGCCGGCTCGCTCCCGCAGGCGCTCGGGCGGGTCCACTATTTCGCTGATCATGCCCAGCTCGTAGGCCCGCTGGGGGCCCATCCGCTCGTGCGCCCCCATCAGGGCCATGCGCATGACCGTCTCGGCCGGCATCTTCTTCAACAGCGCGATGGCTTCCAGCGCCACTACTTGGCCCACCGACACGTGGGGGTCGAAGAACTGGGCGTCGGACGCGGCGATCACGATGTCGGCGTCGGCCACCCAGTGGAACCCGCCCCCGCAGCAGATGCCGTTGACCGCGGTGATCACCGGCTTGCGCACCTTCTGGTGCCAAGAGGTGAAATGCAGGTCGAAGTTCTCCACCGACTCCCGGTAGCGCTCCATGCCCTGCCCGTCGGTGGCCAGCTCCACCACGTCCACCCCGGTCTGGAAGGCCCGCCCCTCCCCGGTGTGGACGATCACCCGCACCTCGGGGTCGCGGTCCAGCTCCAGCCACGCGTCGGCGAACTCCTCGCGCATCTGGGAGTTCATGGCGTTGAGCTGGTCGGGCCGGTTGTTGATCAGCCATCCCACTCGGCCCTTGCGCTCCACGATCAGCGTCTCGTAGCCCATCTCGCCAGTTTGTCGCGGTACTCCCACAGATGCCCCCTCGTTGGGGGCCATCATCTGTGATTTCGAATTTCTCCCCGTAAATTGAGTGGTATGAAACGTCTGATTTCCCGCTTGTGGGGCTGGTTGAAGGCACTGCCGACCCGAGCCAAGGTGCTCATCACCGTGGTGTTGGCCGCCCTGCTGGGTCTGTTGATCTGGCTGGTGTTCTTCTGGTTCGCCTTCCAGACCTATTTCATTGACGACAAAGTGGATGAGGCTGGCCCGGTGTTCGACAGCGGCGCAGTGGCTGAAACCCCGGCAGACGAGCCTGCCGAACCCGACCCCACCGCCGACGATCCCGCCACCCCGGCTGCGGCGCCAACCGCGGCGACGCCCGACGAGGCAGCACTGGCGCCCGAGCCCGATACCTCTGCTCCCGCCCCGGCCGCGGGCCCCATGCCGGGCGACGAGTTGTCGGAAGAGCTCATCGCCGAGATGGACGAGGCCATGGAAGAGCTCGGCATGCCTGAGGAGCAACCGGTAGAGGAGACCATGCCCGAGATGCCCCAGATACAAGTGGAGGCATCGGGCGAGTTCATCAGCCGCAGCCACCCCACGCAGGGACAGGTCGAAGTGCTGGGCGACGGCACCGGCCAGCGGTTCCTGCGGTTTGAAGACTTCCGAACCGACAACGGCCCCGACCTGAACGTCTACCTGAGCGCGGCTCCTCCCGATGCTCCCGTCGGCCAGTTCACCGACGTCTATGTCGACCTCGGCGACCTCAAGGGGAACGTCGGCTCGCAGAACTACGAGATCCCCCGCGATCTCGACCTCGACGTGTACTCCACCGTGGTGATCTGGTGCGTGAGGTTCTCAGTGATTTTCGGAGCTGCTGAGCTTGTGCCTAACTAATTCTGGCTAGCCTAGGCCGGACATGAAGCCCTATCCCACACCACCCGAAGGGCTGCGAGTGGTCTCGGCCCCACCGACATTGACCCTGACCCTTGATCGTCCCCATCGCCGCAACGCGTTGACCGACGACATTGTGCTGGCGCTCATTGACACTCTGGAAGCGGCTAGCGCCGACGAAGAGATCAGGGCGATCTTGCTCAACGCGACGGGCGACAACTTCTGTAGCGGCTTCGATCTGGCAGAACGGGCCGGCGACGGTTCTCGGCCCCGGCCGGGCAGCATCTCCCGGCGTATGCCATATCTGGTGAATCGCCTCATCCCGGTGATGCTGGAGGTGCAGATTCCCATCGTCAGCGCGGTGCGGGGTTGGGCGGTGGGATTGGGCTTCAGCCTGGTTCTAGCCTCCGATTTCGCGGTGGTCGCCGACGGTGCCCGATTGCGGGCCCCGTTCACCTCGATGGGCATTACTCCTGATAGCGGAACGTCGTGGTTGCTGCCCCGCCTGGCCGGTGTGGCCCGGGCGAAGCAAATGCTCATACTGGGCGAGGAGGTTTCGGGGGCCGAGGCCTCCGATTGGGGGCTGATATACCAAGCAGTGCCTGATGATCGAGTGGATGCCGAAGCTGGCGATGTGGTCGACCGGTTAGCCTCCTCGGCCTCCGTTGCCGTCGGATTGACCAAGGCGCTCATCCAGCGGGGAAGAGAACGCAGCCTGGAGGCCCACATGAGCGAAGAGGCGTTTGCCATGGAGCTGTCGTCGCGCTCTGCCGACTTCCGAGAGTGGGCCGAGTCCCGCCGACAGGGCCGTCTCCCCGACTTCACCGGCCAGTAGGCACTACTCACACCGGTCTCGGCGGCACCGGCCGGTAGTCTGCACCCATGTTGGTACTTGATCCGACGGCTGCTCCGCCGCTGATCGACCCTGATCGGGGGCCCGATGCCGGTCCGCTGACCGGCAAGCGGGTGGGCATCCGCTACGACCTCACCTGGCGCTCGTTCCTGTGGACCACCGACGAGTGGACCCGCAAACTGGAGGCAGCCGGGGCCGAGGTGGTGCCGTGGTGCTCGGAGTCCCGCCAGGACGTGAAGCTAGAGGACGCAGTGCTCGAGGAGTTGGACGGCTTCGCCACCGACGTGGACATCGCCATCGTCGGCTTGGGCAATTGAGGCAGCTGCACGTCCTGGACCGTCCACGACGCAGTTGCGGTGGCGGCCCAGGACAAGACGGCGGTCGCCGTCGTAACCGAGGAATTCGTGCCGCTGGCCGAAATCATGGCCCGCAACATGGAGCGGCCGGGCCTGCGGCTGTGCGTGCTGCCCTACCCGCTGGACACCCGTCCCGAACCGGAAGTGCGCCAGATCGCCCACGACTTCTGGTCGTCGCTGCTGGACTCGTTGGGAGTGCCGACGTAAATGCCCAATGACGGCGGTGCCATCCCCGACGGGCAGATCGAGGTCCCCAACGACCCGGTGGAGTTCATGCGCTGGGCCACGGCTAAAGGCTGGGGTGATGGCCTGCCGCTCATCCCTCCCACCCCAGAGCGGGTAGCCCAGTTCACCGCCGCCGCGGGCCGCCCGGCCGATTCGGTGCTGTTGGAGGTGCCGCCGGCCAACGCCTGGTGCACGGTGGAGAAGCTGGCCATCAACGCTTGCATGGCCGGGGCTGCTCCCGAGGCCATGCCGCTGATGATGGCCGCGTTGGAGGCCATGGCCGAGCGTCCCTTCGACCTGTTCGCCCTAAACACCACCACCAGCTCGGTAGTGCCCTGCCTGTTCGTGAACGGTCCGGCCCGCGATCAGCTCGATGTGCCCTACCAGGCCGGCTGTTTCGGCGGCGCGGCGGGGGCCGGGCCGGCCATCGGGAGGGCTATCCGGCTGGTGATGCGCAACGTGGGCGGCCAAGTGGCGGGGGAGACGTCCAAGTGCGTGCTGGGCCAGCCTGCCCGGGTGGTGGGCCTGGTGATGGGGGAGTGGGAGGAGCGCTCCCCGTGGGCGCCGCT
>JAJDTA010000236.1 GCA_022827405.1 Acidimicrobiia bacterium | reverse complement strand
CATGGAGCAGATGCTGTTCGACGATCACGGCCAAATCCTCAACCTGGGCGCCATCGACTACCGGATCCCGACATTCAATGATGTGGCGCTCCACATGCAGACCGCATCCGTCGAGAACCACGACGGCCCTGGCCCCTACGGGTGCAAGGGAATCAGCGAGGGGGCGCTGCTTTGCACGGCGGGCGCCGTGGGCGGGGCGGTTGCCGACGCCATCGGTACACCGGTTCGCGACCTGCCGATCACCGCGGAACGGGTCTGGCGCACCATCCGCGAAGCCAACCGTGACTCGCCGGATTAGCCGTGCCACACCCCACGACAGGAACGAACTGACAACAACAAAGGAGACAAGCCAATGCCGAACACCACCGTGTGCCTCGCAGGAACTCTCGACACGAAAGGCGCTGAGTACGAGTTTGTGCGCGACCGTCTGATCGATGCTGGCGTCGATGTTTTGGTGATCGACTGCGGGGTTCTCGGAACTCCGCACTTCGCCCCCGACATCTCCGCCGACGATGTCGCCAGCGCGGCTGGGATCGACCTCGCTGATTTCCGTGCCGGCGTCGAAGGCGCCGGAGGGCGCGTCGCCGCAGTTGAAAGCATGGGCCAGGGCCTCGCCACCGTGCTTGGCGAACTCGTGTCAAGCGGACGCATTCACGGGGTGATGGGCTTGGGCGGGTCCGGCGGCACCTACATCCTCACCGATGCGTTCCGAACGCTGCCGCTCGGCTTTCCAAAGCTCATGGTCTCGACCATGGCATCGGGTGACGTGCGTCCCTATGTCGGGCATTCCGACATGCACATGGCCAACGCGGTGACCGACATTGCCGGTATCAACAACGTCTCCAAGCTGGTCCTGTCCAACGCCGCAGGATCGATCGCGGGGATGGCCCAGGGATACGAGGCCACCAAGGCGCTGGCCACCGAAGGCGAGCCGCTGATCGCCATCTCGATGTTCGGGGTCACCACCCCGGGCGTGATGCGGATACGCGAGCATCTCGAGTCCGAGGGATTCCAGGTCGTTACCTTCCATGCCGTCGGAGAGGGCGCCGGCATGGAGCACCTCATTGACGAAGGCGTCATCGACGGACTCATCGACTTCACGCTGGCCGAATTGCTCAACACCTGGAATGACGGCATTTTCCGTCTCGACATCGAGCGGATGTCGGCCGCCACCCGCAACAGCATTCCGCTCGTGGTGGTACCCGGCGCAATCGAGTGTTTCAACTTCAACGCGCCCGAGACCATTCCCGAGAAGTACAACACCCCGGAGCGCAACATCATTCTTCACAACCCCAACATCACATCGCTGCTCGCGACCGCCGACGAGATGACTCGGCTAGGCGAATATCTGGCCGAACACGTGAACCGGAGCATTGGGCCCAAAGCAGTTGCCCTGCCCCTCCAGGGGCTTGACAACTACTTCAAGGAGGGCAGCCAATGGCACGGGGTGGACATCACGCCGCTGTTTGACGCCATCCGCTCAAACCTCGATCCGTCCACTGAGCTCGTCGAGATGGACAACCTCATCAACGACGAACCCTTTGCCGACGCAGTTTTCGATTTGTTCATGGAGCGCTGGAAGCAGGCGCGATTGCAATGAGCCCAGTCCCAGTGAGCGCTGACCCGTTGAGTGCTGGCCCAGTGAGCACCGGCCATAGCGGGATTGGGCGACCGCGATGACCTCTGAGGGTGGGCGCACGGTACAAGCGATTCTCCTTCGCCACGGCCAAGTCGCCCACCACCGCAGCGATGTGGGTCTCACCGATCTCGGGGTTGCCCAGTCCGAGGCCGCCGGTCGCTGGTTCGCAGAACAGGGAATCGCTATCGAGGGCCTCCTTAGCGGCGAGACGGCACGGACCCTCGACACGGCAACCGCGTTCGCCGCCGGTTATCGCGGCGTGGCCGGCTCTCCCGAGCTGCCTGAACCCGTGGTGAGCTTCGCCCTCAGAAACCCCGACCTTTACCTCGGTGGGCACCGGGTCAACATCGCGGAGGGTGCCGAAGCGATCGCGGGGCAGGTTCCCGGCATCAGCGCCGAGGACGTGATGAACTCTCCGTTCTTCGGCAAACTAATCAGCGCCGAAGAGCGGGTCGGTTATTGGCTGGAGCATCCTAACCCGCCTGGAGAAGACGCCCACGCCGTCGCTCGGCGGATCATCTCGTTTGTCCGGAGCCTCGGCGATAGCGCCGGTCGGGCGGGAGCAAACGTTGTGGCCATCACCCACTCGCCAGTGCTCAGGGCCGTCCGGCTTGGATTCGAGAACGTGTACACCCGGGAACCTCCCTTCCTCCACGGCTTCTCGCTCATCGCCGGGCGAACCGGCGACATCACGTTCTCATTGTTCGAAACAGACACTGGTGACATCCCGGCGACGTCAAGGCCGGGGCCCGGACTGGAGGAATCCTGATGCGGTCCATTCAGATCCGCTTAGCCGCGCCAACCGGCGAGCGCGAGGGTTGGTCCAACTTCGGGCGGGCACCGGTATGGGCTATCAGCGTCGTCATCGCCGTCGTCGTCGTCGTGCTCGCGGCTCTATTCGATTTCTGGGCCACAACTTTCGTGGTCGGCGCGACCGAGAACGCCCCGTTGGTGCTCGCCGCCTTCGGCTTCGCCCTGCTGTACCGCCTCACCGGCCTCCTGAATGTCGCCTACGCCGAGACCATTACCCTTGGCGCGTACTTCGCGGTCTGGATGAACAACTCGTGGGGGCTGGGTTTCTACGTAGTGCTTCTCCCGGCCGGATTGCTCGCCGGCGTGCTCAGCGTGGTCACGTACCTCGCAATATTCCGTTATGCCAAGGGACGGCGGGTGGGCACCCTCGAGATGATCGTCATCTCTTTCGGGTTGTCGATCTTCCTGCAACACGCGTTGCAGTTTGTATTCGGCTACCGCAGACGCGCCTTTGACATCCCGCCTCCCAACACGATTGAAGTGTTCGGGGTAGGGGTGTCCTCATTTCGGTTGCTGGCGCTGGCCAGCGTCGCTGCCCTGACGACAATTGTGTATCAGTTCATCAAGCGCACCAGCTATGGGCTCCAAATCCGAGCCCTAGCCAGCAACGAGGGATTGGCGCAGGCGAGCGGAGTTCGGCCCCTCCGCGTGACCATCTTGATCTGGTTCGTCGCCGGGGTGTGCGGTGGTCTGGCCGGCGTGTTCTACGGGGCGGGCGCCTCGGTGGAGTCCTCCCTCGGCATCGAGGAATTCCTCTTGATCCTGCTGGTGGTGCTGGTGGGTGGAATCTGGGGCCTGCTCGGCGTCGTGGTGGTCGGCATGGCCACTGGAGTCGCGCTGACCGGGATCACGCTGGAATACGGCAACAGCCTGTACGCGGAGCTCGTCCTCGTTGTCGCCTTTC
>JAJDTA010000032.1 GCA_022827405.1 Acidimicrobiia bacterium | reverse complement strand
GCCGGGGCCAACATGATCAACGAGACGGCCGGAATGCTGGCCAGCATCATGGCCTGCTCGCTGGAGGCACTGGTGATCGACAACGACATGCTGGGATCCATCAACCGCACCGTGCGGGGCATCGAGATCACTCCCGAGACCCTGTCTACTCAGGTAATCGCCGATGTAGTGCACGGCGAGGGCCATTTCCTCGGCCACTCACAAACTCTCTCGCTGATGCAGACCGAGTACGTCTACCCCGAGATCGGCGACCGCCTCAGCCCCGACGACTGGGTGGACGCAGGCGCCCGCCTCATCGAAGACGTAGCCCACGACTACGTCACCGAAGTGCTCAACCGCCCCAAGCCCGACCACATCACCCCCGAAGCCGACGCCCGCATCCGAGAAACCTTCCCCATCCACCTAGCCCCCATCCGCTGACGAAGCGCGCCGTTGGGCAAGGCTGCTCTAGTCTCGGAGCATGGCCTGGGATTTTTCTACTGATCCGGAGTTTCAAGACCACTTGGATTGGCTCACGGAGCTGATGCACACCGAGATCGAGCCGCTGGACCACTACTTCCGGGGGCGGTCGCCGTTCGACAAGACCGACGAGGAGGTGCAGAGCCATCTGCGCCGCATCCAGCAGAAGGTGAAGGACCGGGGGCTGTGGGCCTGCCACCTCAAGCCGGAGATGGGGGGCATGGGATTCGGCCAGGTGCAGTTGGCGCTGATGAACGAGATCTTGGGCCGCTCCACGTTCGGTCCCTCGGCGTTCGGCAGCCAGGCCCCTGACTCGGGCAATGCGGAAATCCTGGCCCATTACGCCAACGACGAGCAGAAGGAGAAGTACCTCAAGCCGCTGCTGGCCGGGGAGATCTCCACCTGCTATTCCATGACCGAGCCCCAGGGCGGGTCTGATCCCAATCATTTCACCTGCACCGCCCACCGCGACGGCGATGAGTGGGTGATCAACGGGGAGAAGTGGTTTGCCTCCAACTACCCGCGGGCTGAGTTCCTGATCGTCATGCTCATCACCAATCCCGACGTGTCGGTGTATCGAGGCTCTTCCATGATGCTGGTTCCCCACGACGCTCCCGGCTTGGAGTTGGTTCGCAACGTGGGCGTGGGCGGCGAGCGCCGGGGCCACGGCGGCCACAGCTATCTGCGGTTCAACGAGTGCCGCGTGCCCGTCGAGAACCTCATGGGCGAGGAGGGGGCCGGTTTCAAGATCGCCCAGACCCGCCTGGGCGGGGGCCGGGTGCACCACGCCATGCGCTCGGTGGGCACGGCCAAGAAGGCGTTCGACATGATGTGCGAGCGAGCCCTCAGCCGGGAGACCAAGGGCTCGCTGTTGGCCGAGAAGCAGGCAGTGCAGCACATGATCGCCGACTCGTGGGTCCAGATCGAGCAGTTCCGCTTGCAGGTGCTGCACGCCGCCTGGCAGATCGACCAGTCGGACACCTCCAAGGCCCGGCTCTACATCGCCGGGGTGAAGGTGGCCACCCCCCGGGTGCTGATGGATGTGGTTTTCCGCTCCATGCAGATCCACGGCTCGCTGGGCATGTCCAACGAGACCCCGCTGGCCAACATGTGGATGATGGCCCCCACCTTCGGGGTGGCCGACGGCCCCACCGAGGTCCACAAAGACACCATCGCCAAGCAGGTGCTAAAGGACTACCGCCCCTCCGAGGGCCTGTTCCCCACCGAGCACATCCCCGCCAAGATCGAGTGGGCTCAACAAGTGATGGCCGAGCGCATCGAAGAGGAGCTGCTGAACGCCTGAGCCCAGGCTGTTCAGGCTGGCTTAGCGGGAGAGCAGGTCGGCTACTCGCCAGGAGTTGGCCATGATGGACAGCACGGGGTTGACGCCGCCGTTGGTGACGTGCAGGGAGGAGTCGGCCACGTAGGTTCGCTCGCAGCCCCACACCTTTCCTTGGGGATCGACAGCGCCGCCCGAAGGGGTGTCTGACATGCGGGCTGTGCCTGCTTGGTGCTGGCCGCCGGACAGGATCTGGAATCCCATCGAGCCGCCGGTCACGTCTTGGGCGCCGGTGGCCGCAATCCATTCTTTGGCTCGGTCGGCCAAGAACTCTGCGGTGCGCAGGTCTTCCTCGTGCTGCACACCGAGGAACCGAGCGACCGGCAAGCCCCACTGATCCCGTACCTCAGCCGACAGGTCCAGCCCGGCCGAGCGGGTGGGGATCTCCTGGATCGGGCCCATGATCATGATGGTGCGGCGGTAGGTGTCCCGCAGCGCCTGGCGGGCTGAGGCCCCCGTCGGGCGCCCGAACTCGTCGACTTCCCCTGCGGCCTCGGCTGCTCGCTGGTGCTCGGGTCGGAACCACGAGCCCATCACCCAGTGCTGCACCGGCGACACCGCGTACTCATCGGCGATCATGCCCCCGCCGATGATGCCGTCGTTGTGGTGGCAGTGCTCCCGTGTGGCCATGGCCAGGCCGGGGCCGACGCCGTCGCTGAGCGGCTCGTCGGTGTCGACGTGGCCGTGGGCCAACACGTAGGTATGGCCCTGGAGGCACCGGCCCACCCAGCTATTGCCCAGCCCGCTCAACATCAGCAGCCGAGCCGTTTCCACCGCTCCGGCGGACAGCACGATTAGGTCGGCTCGCACCGTGCGCTGGCCGTTCTCAGAGCGCAGTTCCACCTCGCCTCGGCCATCGTCGATCCGGGCCGCCAGGGTGTCGCACAGGATGTCGGCCCCCGCCGCGGTGGCTCGGGGTAGCAGGGTGTTGTGGACGCCGTTCTTGGCATCCACCGGGCAGGGATGGCCCACACACTGGCTGCAACCCGCGCACGCCGGACGTCCGCCGTAGGGCCGTGAGTTAACCAGCAGGGGGACAGGCGCGGTGGCCCAGCCCAGGCGAGCCGCAGCCTCGGCCAGCATCTCGCCTCCTCGGTCGGGCGGGAACGGGGGCAGCGGGTAGCCGCGGGACCGGGGTCCGTCGCCAGCATGGCCGGGAGCGCCCGCCACACCCACTTCCCACTCCACCAGGTCGTAGTAGGGCTCGAGATCGTCGTAGGTGATGGGCCAGTCGGCCAGAGCCGAACCCTCTGGAATGCCGTACTCGCTGGCCATGCGGAACGTCTGCGGGGCGAAACGCCATCCTTGACAGCCGTACAGCCGGGGGCCTCCCCCCAGCAGAACGGCGTTGTTGTGGTAGCGGAAATCGTCGGGCTCAAGAGCCTGCTCGCGGTCCCCATCCTTGACGGCTCGGGGATTTCCCACCGGGGTTACGCCCTCGCCGAATCCGAACACCGCGGTGCGGTGGTTGCGCACCGGGTCCCAGCCGATCTCTGTGGACTTGAGGGGGCGGCCTCGCTCCACCACCAGCACCGAGCATCCGGCCGCGGCCAGCACATGGGCAGCCACGCCGCCGCCCGCCCCGCTGCCCACCACCACTGCGTCGTAGCGATCCCGCACCTCGTCCCAACCGATCACCGGGGGCACGGTGTCCACCAATTCCGGCTCGCCGAGGGGGAACCGCTGGTATCCCAACTCGTCCCAGCACCCCGAGTCGGGGTCGGTTAGCCAGCGCAGCGTGTCTTGGTCCATGGTGGCCCTTCGGTCAGGCTTCGCTGACGGTGAGGCGGCAGGCGGCGGGGTCGAGGCCGTCAGCGGTGAAGGTGAGATCTACGACGCCCGGGCCGGTGGGGCGAATCACGGCCAAGGCCTGGCCGTCGTAGGTGGTGCAGGTGGTGGAGCCAAAGGGCTCGGTGGCCCGATGGTCGGCGCTGGCAAAGCCTTGAACCACCGCGGGCCCCTGCACAGAAACTTCAATCGGTCGGTTGGCGCCCGGGTGCACCACGCCGTCGGCGTCGATCAGGCGCACAGCTACGTAGGCCAGGTCGGCGTCGGTGGCCGCGATTTCAGCGCGGTCGGGCTCGGCTAGCAGGCGCAGCGGTCCAGAGGCGGTGCGCAGCGCGGATCGAGCCGTCTCGGTGCCGTCGGTGTAGGCGATGGCTATCAGTTCGCCCGGCTCATAGGGGGCAGTGAACTTGGTGCGGAACTCCTCGATGGGCTGGCGGCCCAGGGACTGGCCGTTGAGAACCAATTCAACTTCGTCGGCGGCCGAGTACACCTCGACGTCGGCTGCGGTGCCTTCGTATCCATCCCACGTCCAGCTGGCCACGGTGTCGCTCCACGACCATGGGCTGGAGTAGACGACCTGCTTGTGGGCGTTCTCCAGACGCTGCACGGCGATGAACGGCTCTTGGCGCAGGCCGAAGACGATCTCCCGGTAGTAGGAGGCGGGACGCCGGACGCCGGTGATGTGGATGTCGCCGGTGTGGGAGACCAGCCAGGGATACGGCGCCACTATGCCGTAGTACTCCGGCTCCACTTGGTCTTCGTCGTCGTACCCGACGCGCCCGATGCCGACCTCGCCCAGGTATTCCCAGCCGGTCCAGGTGAAATCGCCCACCAGGTGGGGATGGGCGCAGATGATCGGCCAGTCCCGGCCGAGGTCGACCACGTTGGTCTCCGAGCCGACGATCACCCGATTGGGGAACAGCTCATGGTCGATCAGGTACCGGTTGGAGACGTAGTTGTAGCCCACCACGTCGAGGGAGGCGCACACCTCCTCGGTGCCCTCGGCGATGAGCGGCACCGTGAGCAGGCGGTCCTTCGCCTTGGCCCACGCCACCATCTGGGTGTTCACCCCTTGGGAGTCGGTCTCCTCGACGGTGGGCAGAGTGGTTGCATCAGTTGATTCTTCGCTGCTCAGCTCGCCCAGGAGATCAGGGATCTGGGAGATCAGCCTTCGAATGGCCAGCATCGGCTGGACCCCGGTGGTCACGTAGCGGTGCGGGTCGAGCGACCGAACGAGCTCGGCGATCTCGCGGGCTCGGGCCGCGCCCAGCGGCGAGCCGACCTCGGGAATCTCGTTGCCGGTGGAGTAGAGCACCACACTGGGGTGGTTGCGGTCTTTTCGCACCATGGTGGCGACATCGGTCGGCCACCGCTCATCGAAACGCAGGGCGTAGTCGAGATCCTTCTTGTTCTCGGTCCACATGTCCCACGTCTCGTCCATCACGATCACCCCGTGGCGGTCGCAGGCGTCGAGCATGGCCCGGCTCATCGGGTTGTGGGCGCTGCGCAGGGCGTTGAATCCGGCCGCCTTCAATATCTCCACCCGGCGCTCCTCGGCCCGACCGATGGTGGCGGCGCCGATGGGCCCGTTGTCGTGGTGGACGCAGGCACCCCGCAGCTTGATCGTCTCGCCGTTTATTCGCAGCCCGTGGCCGGGGTCGAGTTGGAGCGAGCGGATGCCGAAGACGGTGATCTCCTGGTCGAGCTCTACTCCGTCTTCGACCACCGCGGTGGTGCAGGAGTAGAGGTGGGGCTGGTCGGGGCTCCAACGATCCGGGTTGGACACCGCCAGCTTCTGGCGGGCCACCACGGTGGTGTGGGGGCGCAGGGTCACCGGGATGTCCCCGGCGGCCACTGTCTCGCCGGCCGAGTCATGGACGTCGCAGGCCAGCCGCACGGTCACCGTGTGGGCGGTGTCGTTGTGTACTTCGGCGGCCACCTCTACCACCGCGCCGCGGTCGTCGATCTCCGGCGTGGTGACCCAAACCCCGTCGATCACCAGGTGTACCGGGTTCTTGACCCAGAGGTGGACGGGGCGGTAGATGCCGGCGCCGGAGTACCACCGGGAATCGTCGTTGGCCCGGCAGTGAACCTTGATGTTGTTCTCCTCGCCGTAGCGCAGGAACGGGTCCAAATCGACGGTGAACTCCATGTAGCCGTTGGGTTCGGACGCCGCGATGTCATCGTTCACGTAAACCATGGCGTCGCGGTACACGCCCTCGAACTGAAGGGCCACCCGCTTGTCGCGCCATTCCGCAGGTGCGTCGAAGGACTTGGAGTATTCCCACACGCCGCCGGGGAAGTAGCCGGTGGAATGGGGACCCGAGGGGTCTCGTGGGGTGCCGATGACCGCATCGTGGGGCAGGGTTGCCGGTTCGAGTGTGTTGTTCGGACCCCTCAGCTCCGCGAAGGGGCTTGCCTTGGGCCGGACGCCCCAGTCCGCATTGAATGATGATCTCATCAGTGCCTCCCGACGGCACAGAGTAGGGGAAGGTCATCTTGAACCCTCTGCCCCCGCTCCACGAAGGCAAGATCGAAGGCCAGTCGCGGTAGCTTCCCTCCATGACCGTTCGATGGGGAATTGCCGGACCGGGGGCCATTGCCGTTGGGTTTGCCAACGGGCTCCAGTTGCTAAACGACGCCGAGATTTACGCCGTTGGCTCGCGCTCGGCCGACCGGGCCAGGGACTTCGCCGCCAAATATGAGGCATCGGCGGCCTACGGCAGCTACGAGGATCTGGCCGCCGACCCGGACGTGGACGCGGTGTACGTGGCCACCCCCCAGTCCCGCCATGAGCAGGACACGCTGCTGTTCCTGGAGGCGGGCAAGCCCGTGTTGTGCGAGAAGCCGTTTGCGCTCAACCAGGCCCAGAGCCAGCGGATGATCGATTCCGCCCGGCAACGGGGGCTGCTGTTGATGGAGGCCATGTGGAGCCGATTTCTCCCCGCCTATCGGGTGTTGGCCGAGCTGCTGGGCGAGCAGGCCATCGGCCAGCCCCAACTAGTGGAGGCCGACTTCGGGTTCCACCAGCCGTTCGACCCCGACCACCGGCTGTACGACCCCGAAAGGGGCGGTGGGGGGATTCTCGATCTGGGCGTGTATCCCGTGCAGTTCGCCTCATTGGTGCTGGGTACTCCCACCAGCGTGGTGGCCCAGGGCCGTATCGGCCAGTCCGGGGTCGACGAGCAGGTGGCCGCCGTCCTGGGGCACGCCGGCGGCGAGTTGGCCGTGGTGAAGGCGGCCATCGCCACCAACTTGAGCTGCACCGCCCGCATCGCCGGTACTGAGGGCACGATTGAGATCCCGGCGTTCATGCACTGCCCGGGGTCGCTGACGGTTGTGCGCGGCTTCGAGCGAGAGGAGATCGACGGCTCTTGGGAGGGCGACGGGCTCCGGTTCCAGGTGGAGGAGTTCCACCGCTGCCTGGCCGCTGGCGAACTGGAGAGCCCGGTGATCTCCCACGCCGAGACCCTGTCGATCATGGGCACCCTTGACCAGATCCGCGACCAGATCGGACTGCGTTTCCCAGGGGAGTGAGCGATTCAACGCCTCCGGTAGCGGGCCGCTACAGCTCTCCTTCTCGGAGCTGAGCTCGCAGGTCGACCTTTCTGATTTTGCCGGAGGCGGTGCGGGGGAAGTCGGCCACCAGCCGCAGCTCCTCGGGCCACTTCTGACGGGCCAGCCCGGCTCGCTCCAAGTGAGGAATAAGGGCCGCCAGGTCGAGTGGGTCGGAATCGGGCAGCATGCGGACCACGGCGCAGGCGTGCTCGCCGAGGCGCTCGTCGGGGGCGGCGACCACCGCTACTTCGGCCACTCCGGGCACTTTGGCGACCACCTCCTCTATCTCGGCGGCCGACAGGTTCTCGCCGCCTCGAATGATGATGTCCTTCACCCGGTCGGTGATGGTGAGGCAGCCGTGTTGGTCGACGATGCCGATGTCGCCGGTGCGGTACCACCCGTCATGGTCAAAGGCGGTGTTCAGCTCGGGGTCGGTGTAGCCCAGGCACAGTTCAGGACCGCGGGTCACGATCTCGCCGGGCTTGCCCGCGGGCAAGTCGCGCCCGTCCTCGTCGACTATCCGCATTTCCACTCCGGGTCGGGGGCGGCCATCGGTGTTGTGGCGAAGCTCAGCCGGTTCTTCATACTCCATGCCGGTGACCGACGGGTGCTCGGTGGAGCCGTAGGCCCGGATGATCTTGATGCCCAGCGACTCGGCCCGCTGGCCCACCGCGGCGGGCACCGGCGCTCCGCCCAGCCCCACCCGGGGCATCAGGGCCGCGTGCTCGGGAGTGAAGTTTGGATGGTCGAGGAGGCTGGTGAGAAAGATCGATGCGCCCACCCCGCCGCCGATGTCGTGGGCCAGCATCACCTCGAGGGCGTGGCCCGGATCCCACCGGTCGGTGAGGTGGATGTCGCCTCCGACATACAGCGGGCCCAAGACGCCGCCCAGCATCCCGGTGGCGTGGGCCACCGGCGATCCCATCAGGTTGGGTCGGCGGTCGGTCAACCACATGGCCATGTGCTCTAGTTCGCTGAGCAGGGTGTGATGGTTGTGGATGGCGCCCTTGGGGTCGCTGGTGGTGCCCGAGGTGTAGGCCAGCACCACGATGTCGCTGGCATTCGGCTCGGGCATCTCCACAGCCGGATCACAGGCCTCCACCTGTGCCCAGGAGGCCCGGCGCACACCGGCGGGGGCGGGCCGGTCGGCCCCTTCGCCCACCACCAAGTGCAGCCGGAGGCTGTTTGGGGCGGCGTGGTCGACGATCTCGGCGTAGTCCACATGGCCGTAGGCCGCGGGCGAGACGTAGGCCTCGGCACTGCATTCGTCGAGGATGAACGACACCTCCTTGCGCCCGTAGATGTGGGTGATGGGCACCAGGATGTAGCCGCCCAGGGCCAACCCGCAGAACGTGGCCACCGCCTCTCTCCAGTTGGGAATCTGAAACGCCACCACTGCGCCCGCCGCGATGCCTTCGCCGCGCAAGAAGGCCGCCAGTCGGCGAGCCTCGGTGTCGATGTCGGCGTAGGTACCGTGCCAATCGCGGGTGCGGGAATGGATGTGGATGGCGGCGTCGGGAGCGGCACCTAGCCACTCGGCCACCCGTCCCCCCAGGGTGGCGTCGGTCCACCATCCCTCGCTCACATAGCGCTGCTCCAGGTGCACGGGCACCGATCGCAGCGCCCACCTCGACTCGCTCATGGGTTCACCTCCGGTGGACGACTCATGGCTCTACTTGATGGCTATGGGGTTGAGGGGCGATCCGACCGCGCCGGGGATGTTGAGCGGCGGAGCGACCAGCATGAACTCGTAGCGGCCGTCGTCGGCACAGTCGGCGGCTAGGTCGTCGAGCACCCAGAACTCGCCCAGGGGCAGCCCCCGGTCCACTAGCGCCCCGCAGTGGACAGGGTGCTTTCGGGCCCCGGGGTCTTCGGGCACCATGACTTCGACCGCGATGGTGTCGGAGGCCACTGCGGATATGTCGTTGCGGTCGCACCAGTGGAGCGCGTCCACCCCGAGGCCCGGGGAGCCCCCGAAGTACTCCCCTTGCTGGTCCGGGGTGAAGCTCGGATCCCACAACGCCATGTAGCCGGTACGGATCAAAGCGATGTCGCCGGGCTCGATCACCGAACCCTGGGCCTCGGCGCAGCGATCCAGCATGGCCGAGTCGATGACCGTGGCTGGGGCCAGCGGATCGGAGCCTTCGCCGCGGGCTAGGTCCAACAACACCGCCCGACCCACAAAGCTCTCCCGGTGGTTCTCCATGCCCAGCACCGATGCACCTCCGTAGGCAGTGACATTGCCGGCCCAATAGCCGTTGTACATTGTGTCCCGGTAGATCACGTGGGCGAAGCCGTCCCACTGGGTGGAGCCCTGGAGCGGCATCTGGAACATGTCGTCGTTCCACTGGAAGTCGGGATCGGCGGCGCTATAGGGGGAACCCACCACCTGGTCGGAGCCGGCCATCAAGAACCAGTGCAGCGGCGCCGGCCGGGTGTGGAACCGCGGGCCGCTGGCATCGATGGGCAGAGCCAGGGAGAACACCTTGCCCGACTGCACCAGCGAGGCGGCCTGAACCCGTTGGTCAGGGCCGATCAGATTCTGGGTGCCGCGCTGGTCGTTGTCGCCCCAACGACCCCAGTTGTTGGGCCCTTCGGGCTCATAGCCGCCCACCACCTTGCCGTTGTCGTCCACGGTGTAGTCGGGCGCCGACCAGCTCGTGGCGTATCGGGCGTAGTCTTCTCGACCCATGGGTCCTCCTAAAGTTGGATGAGACGGGGTGCGGTTCCCTGAGAAAGCAAGTGGTGGCCGATCTCGGCGGGGAGCGAGCTAGCCGAGCCGAACAGCGTGTCCACCACCAGCATCCGCTTGAGCCAGTAGTGGAACCGGTGCTCGGCGGTGAACCCGATCCCGGCCAGCACCTGCTGGGCATGGGCAGCGGTTGTGTTAGCGGCCTGGCCGGCCAGCGACTTGGCCAGCGCGGCCAGCAGGGGGTTGGGGTCGTCGAGGCATGCTTCAGCCACCGACGCTGCCCCCTCAATCTGGACCAGCGACTCGGCCAGCTTGTGTCGGATGGCCTGGAACGACGCCACCGGGCGGCCGAACTGGGCCCGGTCGATGGCGTGCTGGCGGGCCTCGCCCAGCATCCACCGCGCCCCCCCGAGGAGCTGATGGGCCAGCGCCACCCGGGCTGCTGCCACCGCCGACTCCCAGCTGCCGCTGGCTGTGGTGGGTACCAGGGCTTTGGCCGGAATCTCCACTGATACCCGGCGGTAGGCGCGTCCCGGATCGACCCCTCCGGCAACCGGACCTTGGAGCAGTTGGGCATCGGCGGTGCTTATGGTGACACTGCCGTTTGCCTCTACGGCCATAACCGCGGTTGTCGCCCCCTCCGCTCGGGCTGACACCAGCCCGTCGACCACCACCGTGTCGCCTTGGGGGCGAGCCGGGGCCTCTGCTTGGTGGGGAGCGGGGAAGACCACACAGGTTTGGGGGGAGGTGTCGATTCCGAGCGCGTGGGCCACCACGTCGTCAAGCAGGCCGGCGGCTGAATTGGTCTTGCCGAGGGCCCTGAAGGTGGTGGCGGCTCCTTGGGAGGGGGCGGCGGAGAGCAGTTCGGCCCACCCCAGATCAAACAGCGCCTGGTCGGTCTCCTCGGGACGGGTCTCTTCGGCCATCGCGGCCTCGAACCCGGTGGCGAGCAGCGCCAGGTCGTCGGCACCCACCATGTCGCTCATGACTCGGGCCCCAAGTCAAGCAACCGGCGGGCCACTATGTTGCGCTGGATTTCGGCGGTGCCGCCATAGATGGGGGCGGCCTTGGAATAGAGGTAGTCGGTGCGCCACATGGCCGCGTCGATGTCGTCGTCGAACTCCACCACGCCTCCGAGCAGGTCGCGGACTGCCCCAAACAACTGCTGCTCAGCCGATGTGATGAGGATCTTGTCGATCGACGTCTCCACGCCGAGCTGCTGGCCTTCAGACAAGCGGTGCTGGGTATCTCGGGATCGGCTGCGGAAGGCCACCAGCGACTGGAAGGCTTGGCCCAGGGCATTGGCCGCGGTGTCGCCGCGGTCGCCATTGGCCACGAGATGGCCCACCAGGTCGGAGCAGCGCCGGTGCAAAAGGGCGCCCCGGTGCCAAAAGGTGGTGGACCGCTCGTAGGGGAGGATATCCATGGCCACTTGCCAGCCCCCGTTTTCCCGGCCGATGAGACGTTCGGTGGGCACGAACACCTCGTCGTAGTGGACCTCGGCGAAGTCGAGCCGCCCGTGCATGGTCTCGATGGGGCTAAAGGTGATGCCGGGAGAGTCCACGTCAACCAGCAAGGCGGTGATGCCCCGGTGGGCGCTGTTGGGCTCGCCGGTGCGGGTGAGCAGCACACAACGCTGGGCGTACTGGATGAAGCTGGTCCAGATCTTCTGCCCGCTCACCGCCCAGCCACCGTCGGTCTTGGTCGCCCGGCACGACAGGGATGCCAGGTCGCTGCCCGCATCGGGCTCGGAGAACCCCTGGCACCACATCTCGTCACCCCTCAGAAACGGCGGCACCAGGGCGGCGGCAACCTCGGGACGGGCCAATTCGATGACGGTTGGTACCAGGACCTCGATCATCGTCCAAGGGTTGGGGTCGCACAGCCCCCGCAGGTTTATCTCCTCGCCGACGATGGCCCGCAACAGCGGCGAGCCGCCCAGCCCGTCTACCGATTCCGGCCATCCGTAGCGGCCGAATCCGGCGTCGTAGAGAGACCGCTTCACGTGGGAGTAGTGAGCCATCTGCTCGTCCATCGAGCCCGCGCCCTTGTACGGCGGTGCGAGCTCGTTGGCGTTGTCGTCGAGCCACGCGGTCAGGTCGCGGCGAAAGGTCTCAGGATCCATGGTTGCCAAGGAGACTGACGTTACAGCGGCGGCTCGCGCACCATCTCCAGATCGGCCGAGCCGCTGTCGGGGACGCGGGGCTGGCGCCACGCCTCCACCGGGAACGACGCCTCGCACAGGGAGAACGTCAGCAGCAACAGGTTGCGGGCATCGTCGGGGAGGTCGTCGAGGTCGAAGGCGTCGCAGTGGTCCAGGATCTCGCTCAGACGGGGCATCATGGCGTCGTAGAAGGCCTGCATCTCGGCCATCGTCGAGTCCAATCGCTTCTCGTAGCGCTCCCGCCAGGTATCGAGGGCCCAGTCGGCGAACGGTTCCAGATCGGTGAATTTAGCGGGCAGTGTTGCCGCGGTGGCATTGCTCATCATCAGTCTCCGTTGGCCGACGCGGGCATCCACGGGTAGCTGGCCGGGCGGCCGCCGGCTTTCACCTGTTCTCGCACTGCGGCGTGGTGATGGCGGCAGAGGATCTCCTGGTCGTTGAGCATGAAGGTGTCCACCACCTCGCTCTCGATCATGGTTTGGGTGGCCTCCAGGGTGTTGGCGTCTTGGAAGGCGTACTCCTTGAACGTGGAGAACGCGAACTCCTGGGCGGCGCGCTGGCTGGCGTTTTGGGGCGGCGCGAAGTTGAGGGTCGACTCGAACAGGTGCTTGCTGGGGCCGAGCGGCCAGTAGGAGTAGGTGAGATACCAGCCCGTCTCCCAGAACAGGATCATGAAGTTGGGCCACAGCACGAACGAGTCGATTCCCCACGCCCGGTGTTTCGATGGATTGAGCAGCGGGGGCAGGTCTTGGTTGTCGTTGACCGCGGCGGGCTTGTCCCAGGGTCCGAACAGGCCGCTGCGCAGCAGGTTCTCGATGGGCTTGACCATGCTGGGATCCTTGGGGGGCGACATTCCTCCCCACGACGACACCATGGAGTGGGGGCTGAACAGCTCGTAGTGGAGGCCCTCGAAGCCGAACCCGGCCAGCTTCTCGGCCTCCTCGGCGGCCGCTTGGCGCTGGTGCAAAACCGGGGCGTGGTAGAACTCCACGAAGGCGTCGATGAACAGCTTCCAGTTGCTGTCGATCTCCGAGCGCACCTCGTAGGTCTGGGTCATCTCGCCGAACGGGTAGCCGGCCAGGCCGTCGGCCAACGGGGCCAGGGCCTCGGCGAGGGTCTGCTGGGGCTCGGGGTCGAGGTTGACGAAGATGAAGCCCTCCCACACGTCGCAGGCCACCGGCACCAGGCCGAGCGAGTCCTTGTCCACGTCGAAGAACTCGGACTCCTGCTGGATGAATGCCAGCGAGCCGTCGAGGTCGTAGCGCCAGCCGTGGTACTTGCAGGTGAGCTGGCGGCACACCCCGGAGGTCTCCTCGTTGGGGTAGTCGTCCCACACCAGCTTGTTTCCCCGGTGCCGGCACACGTTGTAGAAGGCCCGCACGGCGCCCTGGCGGTCTTTCACCACCAGAATGCTGCGCTTGGCCCAGGGGAACTCCCGGGTGAAGTAGCTGCCCGCCCGTCCCAGCCGCTCCACGCGCCCGACGCACAGCCACTCCTTCTTGAAGATGGCGTCGATCTCCTGTTGCCAGTAGTCGGGGTCGTAGGAGTCCTTGTAGGACACCGGACCGGTTCCCAATCCGGGGTAGTGCTCGGTCCAGCTGCCTTCGGCTGGTTTGGGGAAATGGGCCATTGCCTCTCCTTAGCGCTTGTGGACCTTGCCGTTTTTCATTACGAACTGAACCCTCTGGATCTCGGTGAGGGGGTCGCCGGGCATCCCGATGATGTCGGCCAGCATGCCCGGGGCGACGCGGCCGAGGTCGGGGGCGTCGATGAGGTCGGCGCTGACCGTGGTGGCGGCCCGGATGGCTCCTAGCGGGGTCATGCCCCGCTTGATCAGGGTCACCAACTCCTCGGCGTTACGACCGTGCCAGATGGCCGGGGCATCGCTGCCGGTGGCGATCTTCACCCCGGCCTCGATGGCTTTGGAGATGGTTTGGCGGGCCTTGGGGAATACGTCGGCCGCCTTCGCCTGGAGCTCAGGCGGTTGGTTGCTCACGTCCCAGTTCTCAGTCAGCGCAGTGGTGCTCACCAAGAACGTGCCGGTGTCCACCATGAGCTGGATGGTGTCGTCTTCCATCAAGAATCCGTGCTCGATGCAGTCGATGCCCGCCTCGATGGCCGAGCGGACGGCCTCGTCGCCGTGGCAGTGGGTAGCTACCTTGAGTCCCCGGCGATGGGCCTCATCGGCAATGGCGGTCAACTCCTCGGTGGAATACTGCTGCGCGCCGGCCGGCCCGGTGTGCGACATCACGCCGCCCGAACCACAGCACTTGATCAGCTGGGCGCCGTACTTGATCTGGTACCGGACGGCCCGGCGAATCTCATCGATGCCGTCGGCCACCCCTTCCTCCACTGTTATGGGCAAGACATCGGGGCCGAGGGCTTGGAACATGGTGGGGTCGAGGTGGCCGCCAGTGGGGGTGATGGCGTGGCCGGCGGGCACGATCCGGGGACCGTCCACCCAACCGGCTTCGATGGCCTCGCCCAGAGCCACATCGAGCAGATATCCGCCCGTCTTCACGAAGAGGCCCAGGTTTCGCACGGTGGTGAATCCGGCCCGCAGAGTGCGCCGGGCGTTGGCGGTGGCCCGCAGAGTCATCTTGGCCGGGTTGGTCTGCACCGGGTCGAACAGCCCCGCTCCCGGCCCGCCCATGAAGAAATTGACCTCCATGTCCATGAACCCGGGCAAGAGGGTGAGTTCGGGAAGCTCGATTACCTCGTCGCAGTCGCTGGCGATGCCCTTGTCGGAGCCGACCTCGGCGATGCGGTTGCCTTCGACGCGCACAAAGCCGGGTTCGATGATGTCGCCGGTATCAATATCGAGCACCCCTCGCCCGTGTAGGGCGGTGGCTGTCGGGTCGGGCATGGCACGTCCTTTTCGGCTTTGCGGAATGTGCTTGCGATAATAGGGGAATCTCATTCCCAGCCTAATCTTGGCTCGGATTCTCCCGAGGAGGCAGCCATGGCATTCAGCCCCGAGGACCTGACTCTCATCAGTGTCGACGACCACATCATCGAGCCTCCCGATATGTTCGACGCCCATCTTCCCGAGCGCTACAAGGCCGACGCACCCCGCATTGTCCGCCGAGACGACGGTGCCGACGTCTGGCGCTTCGGCAAGGTGGAGGTGCCCAACGTGGCCCTCAACGCGGTGGCCGGTCGCCCCAAGGAGGAGTACGGCGTGGAGCCCCAGTCGCTGGAGGAGATCCGGCCGGGCTGTTTCCTGGTGGACGAGCGGGTCAAAGACATGAATGCCTGCGGGGTGCT
>JAJDTA010000025.1 GCA_022827405.1 Acidimicrobiia bacterium | reverse complement strand
GAAGCTCTGAAGGTTTACGCCACCAAGGACGACCTGAAGGAAGCTCTGAAGGTTTACGCCACCAAGGAGGACCTGAAGGCCTACGCCACCAAGGAAGACCTGAAGATGTTGGAGAAGGTCCTCCGTGCGGAAAGCAATGCCGGGTTTGCCCAGCTGCATGGGCTCATCAACACGGCCATGGGCAAGCAAATGCGCCTCTACGTCGCCATGCTGGGTGGAGTCCTGCTCACTTTGTGGGGGACGCTCATCGTTGTTGCCGTCGGGTGACATCGCGTCGGCATCGTCTAAGCAATCCATAGAGCCCTGCTGAGGGCGAGCCGCTAGGGTGGGAGGGCCTGGAGAGGTGGCCGAGTCCGGTTGAAGGCGCTTCCCTGCTAAGGAAGTAACTGCCGCAAGGTGGTTCGTGGGTTCGAATCACACCCTCTCCGCTCATTGCTGGTTGCTCGTGGCCTTGCCCAACTCATCGGGCCCAACTTGCCGGGATAGGGTTCGGCCCCATGGGAATGCTTGACGGGAAAACGGCCATCGTTACCGGCGGGGGCCAGGGAGTGGGCCGGGGGATCGCCTTGGCGCTAGCCGCAGAGGGGGCCGGGGTCACGGTGGCGGCTCGCACCGAGTCGAAGGTGCAGGCGGTGGCGGCGGAGATTGCTGACCGGGGCGGATCGGCGCTGGCGCTGGTGTGCGACGTGAACGAACTGGACGACATCCAGGCGTGCGTGGACCGCACGGTGGAGCACTTCGGCACCGTCGACATCTTGGTGAACAACGCCCAGCAGGTGCCCCACGGGCACTTGCTGGAGGTGAGCGACGAGGCCTGCATGGCGGCGTGGACTTCGGGGGCGCTGGCCTCCATCCGCTTCATGCGACTGTGCCATCCGTATCTGAAGGACGGCGGCGTGATCATCAACCAGGGCTCGGGCTCGAGCCTCAAGACCGACCCCAGCGGCATGGGGGTGTACGCCGGGGTGAAGTCGGCCATCCAGTCGATCACCCGGGCCGCGGCCATGGAGTGGGGCGCCGACGGCATCCGGGCCATCACCCTGATGCCGGTGGCCATGTCGCCGGCCATGGAGGACTGGAAGGGATTCAACCCCGACGGTTTCGCCGCCCTCCAAGAGCGCTTCGCCCTGAAACGAGTGGGCGACGCCGAGATCGACATCGGCCGAGTCGTGGCCTTCCTGTGCAGCGACACCGCCAGCTACATAACCGGCACCACCATCAACATCGACGGCGGAGACGCCTACCTGCGCTAGCCAGGGGAGCGGCATGCCCCGGTGTCGACAACCGATAGCTAAGTCAGATCCGGTGGATGGCGGTGTCGCGCATCTCTGAAAGGCGGGTCCACAGGGCGGGCACCCGGCCTCTCAGGTAGTCCAGCGATTCGTCGCCGGTCTCGTCGAAGGCCGGGTCGGGCGGCAGAGTGCCGGGGGAGTCGAGCAATCCGATTATCTGCTCGAGCGCGCGCGGCGGATGGCTGTAGCCATACCTCTGGCAGTAGTAGCCGAGGCCCGATTCGAGACTGCACGCTCCTGATCGGTCGAGGGCGGCCAGATCGATGTAGTCCCTCAACTTCGCCCGAAAGCAGATGACGTCGAGCTTGGCCGCCATCAGGTCGGGCAGCGATCCGACCTCCATGCCGCTGACAGTGGCACTGGGAGCTATCCAGCGCATCGACGACGGCTCCACGCCGTTTGACTCCAGGGCCCGGAACACATCCACCTTTACGGTGTCTACAAATCCGTGGAACATATTCTCGGCCACCTCGATCACCTCGACCGCTGCCCCGGACTTCGCAAGCCTGTTCTTGATCGCGTTGCCCGAGAACTCTTTGAGCGTCATAACGTCGAGGTCTTCGGATTCACGGTGTCTCAAGTGGATCGCCACCGCCGTGCCGCCCACCAGCACCCCGCCAACTTTCTGGGCGCACTCAGCAACATACGGCCACACCCCCCGCAGGCTGTCGGGGAGGAAATCCGCATACTCCTCGATGTCGGTCATGAGTTGGCCTCGCGCCGAGAGATCTCGGCGTCGAGCAAGGCGGCGGCCATTCCCGTGTCGCAGCCGCGCAGCGTGCGGCACTCCCGCAAAACTCGGGTGGGTAGAGCGCCGAGCGCCCACGCCTTGGCACTCGGATCCCTGCCTCCGATGAGGGTTTCAGCAATGTGCAATCCGTGGAGGGAGATCCTCAGTTCGTCGCCCGGTGCTCCAGACCAAAAGTTCCTCCAGAATCTAGACGGCACACGATCGCTGGCTTCGACCACCGGCATGGTCGGGCGATCGCGCAAGAAGGCAAGCGCCCGCATGCAGGAATCGGACCATGTCAGAGTCCACAGGCCCACCGGCTTGAACTTGTAGCCGTGCTGGACGGTTTTCGGAGTCCGCTCGGCCCAGCCGCGGCGCTCGAGATCGGCGAGAACCCGCGAGGTCTGCGAATACGACAGGCCGGACAGGGCAGCCAGCTTTGCAGCGGTGGCGCCGAACGGGCGGGCCCGCAGAGAGTTGAGGGTGGCTTTGGCGCCGTCGCTCAGCTTGGCCAGCGGGTTGTCACATGAGCGCAGAGGAGCGGGGAGGGGATTGACCAGCCACGGGTCTGGGCGGGGCGCAGCATCTCGTCGGTCGGCCAGCAGGCGGCGGAGCCTCGCTTCCGATGGGAGGTTGACCACGGGTTGGATCAAGGCGGCGATTCTGCGGGCTGTTACCCGCGAGACGCCGATCTCCCCGGCTATCGCATCCGGATTGGGCCGTTTGAGCTCGACGACCGCAAGCCAATCGCCCGGAGCCAGTTTGGTCGCGTGGATCGCCGTGCCAGTGGTGACCGTGTACCGCTTGCGGCAGCCTCCGCAGCGCCACCTGCGCCAGTTGCAGCCAGTGGCCTCAACCTGGGTGGCCGACTCGCTCCCACAAGACGGGCACGTCGGCACCCCGCGCCACCTGGCTTCAATCAGGCGGTCGTCGAGTGCTTCGGACCGCGGCGGTGCCATGCCCAAAGTATAGCTCCTTTGTGGGCCATTTCCTTTCCTATGCGAACAAGATCGGCACCTTGGCTTGCCCGCTTGGTGGCACAATTCACCACCACCGTCAACAACGACGTTGGCGACGCCTACCTGCGCTAACTGGCCTTTAGGTCGTCCATCGACGCGGACGCGGATTGCACCTATGCCCTGGGTGAGGCCATCCGGGTCACGCTCAACTTCAGCGAGGCGGTAGAAGTAATGCGCAACAGCCTGAGGTGCAACGGTGAGGAGGACAAGGTGGTCGACTACGTTGCATCCCCTCGAGAGTCGGGCTATCGGGCCGTTCACATCCACACGACTTACCAGGGCAGGCAGACTGAGGTACAGCTCCGCACCCGGTGGCAGCATTTGTGGGCGAAGTATGTGGAAGATCTCGCTGTAATGCCCATAGAGGTTGTGTACGCGTGAGGCGGGTGTGCGCTGCTGCTCCCGGTGGGCGTTGCGTCGTGTGGCCGGTCAGGTGCCTGCGCCGCCGCCTGGTTGTTGCCAGTTGACTTTGTGGTCGGCGTTGTGGGCCAGGCCGGTGTGGGACAGATCGGCGTCGGTTCCGCCGGCGGTGGACTGGATGGTGCCGCCGTTGAGTTCCAGCGTGTTGGCGAGCGCGGCGATGCCCTGGGTGGAGTAGTTGGGCTCGACCACGGTGTGGGTGAAGGTGAGTGTGGTGGTGCCCGAGCCGTCCGCGTAGACCGCCCGCTTGGTGCCCCAGTCGGCGGGGTCCATGTCGATGTCGAGGGTCGGGGCACCGGTCACGTCGACGGCTTCGCTGAAGGTGACCTGCAATCGGATGACGTCGCCGAGTCCGTAGGTGTCGTCGTTACCGGGGTCCGAGACGATCGCCATGCCGGTCACCGTGGGCGCGTCCGCCGATGGAGGCTGGTGGCCAGACGCGTCACCCGCCCCGCCGCTCGGCCACGTCAGGCCCACCGGAATCTGGCGACCCGGCGCACGAGCGGGATGGTCGACATCTCTTTGCTCCCTCCAGGCAGCGGTACGTCCGCCGTCATGGGCAAAGACTGCGTCGGCCAGGGAGAGCCTCGCCTCTCCGAGGGACAGCGTCGCATTCTGCCGTAGGTGGTCGGGCCAAGGCCTGTCCAGCGAGACGAACACGTTCGGGGGTCTCGTCGGGTCGCGCACTTGAATGATGAACCAGCGAACCCGGTAGGTCTCGCCTTCATACTCGAAGGTGTTGTTCCCCATCCTGTACCGGCACCCGCCGATGAGATTGCTGTCATCGCAGCCCCAGGTGGACCCGATCCCGACCAACGGATAGGGCGACAGCGTGGTCGCCTGGAAATTCTCCGTGGTGTTGTTGGCCACCGCCTGGTCGATGAGCGCGATCGCCTCGTTGCCGGAGGTGTCCCGAACAGCACCGGTGGCCGGCGGGGTGTAGCTCACCGTGATCGTGTCGCCCACCGATGTGGGGTCGCCGTGGCTGACCCCCCGGTCCAGGGCCAGCTTCACCACCGTGCCGGTGATGGTCACCCCGCTGGGGCTCTGGTCGGCGCCGATGCCCTTCACCGTGTAGGCGCTCGCTGGCGGTTTGGAGCCGGCGTCCAGCGCCTCGTCGTAGGTCAGCGTGAGCGTGGTCTGGTTCACCGCCGCGTGCGACAGCACCGGCGCGGTCGTGTCGGGGGTGTTGTTGGCCACCGGTTGATCGGTGAGAGCAGCCGCCTCGTTGCCGGAGGCGTGTCGGATGGAGTTGGCTGCCGGCGGGGTGTAGCTCACCGTGACGGTGTCGCCGTGGCTGGCCCCCCGGCCGAGTACCAGCGTGACCGCCATGCCATCGATGAATACGCCGCGGGGATCCTGGTCGGCGCCGATGCCCTTCACCGTGAAGGCACCCGTCGCGGGGGGAGCGGCCCTCAGCGCTTCGTCGTAGGCCAGTGTGAGCCTGTTCCCGTTGACCGTCGCGCCCGACAGTGCTGGCCGCACGCCATCCACCGTGTGATTCGACTGCGCCGCGAGCGCCGCGTGCGCCAGCCCGGCGTCGAATTGGTCGAGGTCTTTGATGGCGCCTCCGTTCAACTCCAGCGCGTCCGAAGCGATGGCGATGCCGTCGGCGTCCGCATCGCCTGCGACCACCTCGTAGTTGAACACCAGTTCCGTCGTGCCGCTGCCCGAGGCGTACACCGCGTGCTTGGTGTCCACGCCTAGGGCGAAGGGAATCCGTGGACCGTCCACCGGCGCGCCGGACGTCGTCACGGTCACGTGCTCGTTGAAGGTTGCGGTGAACGAGATCGTGTCGCCAATTGTGTAGGTGTTGTCCGCGCCGGCCGACGACGACACCGTTACGGCCGTGACGGAGGGTTTTGCGAATCCGTGGAGGGCGATCTGGCGGGAGAGATTGCTGTTAGTCCACGCCGTTTGGTCGAAGTCGCGGTGGAGGCCGTCGTTGGCGATGCTCCAACCGTTTGCCGCGCCGGGGTCCTCCCCGTCGGGCAGGGTTATGCCCACGTCTCCCTCGGCGGAGTTGACGGCGGTCACGTCCCACATGACGAAATAGGTCGTGTTGGCGTCGAGGTCGATGCCGCCGCCGGATGTGGTGAACTCCACGTTCGTCCCCGTGGCGGAGGGCAGGGAGGTCGGATTCGTCAGTGTGCCCACGATGGCGCCGCCCGGCTCGCCTCCCGACGCGTTGCGGATGGTGACGGTGTAGGCCGGTTCCTGGGTCGTCGTTCTGCGGAGGGGGATCTCAACCCTGGTCAGTTTGTAGCCCCCGAGGTTGCTGCCCGTGGTGAACGCCTGTGCGTTATCGCCGACAAGGTCTCCGTCGCCAACCGGGGTCTGTTCGGTGTTGCTGACCAGCGTGATTCCCCCCGTTCTGTTGATCACCGCGTGGTCGGCGATGTCGGCGGCGTCGTTGCCGTTGGCGTCTTGGAGGGGGTTGGCGGCTGGCGCCGTGTAGCTCACCGTCAGCGTCTGGCTGAGGGTCGCCCCGGCGCCAAGGGTGAGGGTTACGACGTTGCCGGCGATGGTGATGCCGGTGGGGTTTTGGTCTGCTCCGGCGCCTTTGACGGTGAAGGCGGACGAGGCGGGCGTGGAATCGGCGTCCAGCGCGCCGTCGTAGGTCAGCGTGAGCGCAGCCCCGTTCACCGCGGTGCTTTGCAATGTGGGCGGCGTCGCGTTGGC
>JAJDTA010000015.1 GCA_022827405.1 Acidimicrobiia bacterium | reverse complement strand
CCACCCCCGGAGAGCAGCGCTGCTTCGAGCGGTGGCTGGCGGTGATGGACGCCTCCTACGAGGCCATCGTCCCCGGCGCCACCTTCGCCGAGGTGTGTACCGCCGCCACCGCCGCCGATGCCGCCCACCAGCCACACGGCGAGCGCCCCTGGATGCCCCACTTCTACCTGGTCCACGGGGTGGGCATCGAGAGCGCCGAGATGCCCTTCTTGGGCACCGACAACGGCCCCGACTTCGACGCCGCCAACACCCTGGAGCCCGGCATGGTGCTGGTGCTGGAGCCCGCCATCTGGGACGACGGCACCGGCGGCTACCGGTCCGAGGAGATTGTGGCCGTCACCGAAGACGGCTGGATCCCCTTGGGCGGCGGCCATCCCTACGACCCCTTCGAGGTGCCGACATGAGCCTGCACCTCCAGCGCCGGGCCCGAGCTGTCGACGCCCTGGCCTCCGCCGGGATCGACCTCTTGGTCGCCGGGCGACAAGACCACATCAACTACATCACCGGAGCCCACCAGCTCTGGACCGCCGGCGCCCGCCCCTTCGGCCCGGTCTGCACCCTCAACGTTGCCACTGGCGAGATCTTCCTGCTGTCCACCTGGGACGAGGGCGTCCCCGACGACATCGATCTCGACCACCTCCACGGCATCACCTGGAGCGGGGCCATCATCTACCAGCGTCTGGCCGCCACCCCGGGCATCGCCGCCGCCCAGCGCGTGGGGATCGACGCCTGGTCGCCGGGCATGGCCGGGCTGCTCAGCGCAGTGGCCCCCAACGCCGAGATCGTCCCCGCCGATGACATCTTGCTAAAGGCCCGCCGCACCAAGCTGCCCTCGGAGGTCGACGCCATCCGGGCCGCCTGCGCCGTGGCTGCCGCAGCCGCCGCCGCAGCACTCGCCCACCCCGGCACCGATGCCCAGCGCCTGGCCGCCGGTGTGGAGGCCATGGCTCTGGCCGGATCATCCACCCCCGCCGCCGAACCCCAAGTGCAAGGCCCGATAATCGACTTCAGCTGCATCCGGTCCCACTACGAGGGCGGCCTCGGCCGCACCGCCAATGGTGCACCCCCCGACGCCCGCCCCCACGCCGCCCTAATCGCCGCCTGCGTCCCCGGCGCCACCGGCCATGATCTGCGCCTAGCCGCCCCCGACGGCGATTGGCTCATACGAGGCCTGGGCATGGGATTCGAGCCCCCGGTGATCAATTCCCGCTACGGCGCCCACGAAACTCTCGAAGCCAACATGGTTGTCAGCGTGAGCGCCACCACCGCAACGGAATATGCTCGCGACACGGTCCTTGTCACCGAATCAACCCCCGAAATCCTCTCCCCGGAGGAGCCATGAACCTCGACTACCACGCCTACGACGCCGACAATCACCTCTACGAGCCCATCGACGCCTTCACCCGCCACCTCCCCGAGCGGTACAGCGGCGCCATTCGCTATGTGGATGTGGACGGCCGCACCAAGATCGCCATCAACAACAAGATCAGCGAGTACATCCCCAACCCCACCTTCGAGGTGGTGGCGCCCCCGGGCGCTTGGGAGGAGTACTACCGGGGCAACAACCCCGACGGCATGACCCTTCGGGACTTCACCGGCAAGCCCATCCGCTGCCTGCCCGCCTTCCGCCACCCCGACGACCGCATCAAGCTGCTCGACGAGCAGGGCGTGTACGCCACCCTGCTGTTCCCCACCCTGGCCTCGCTGCTCGAAGAGCGCATGAAGGACGACATCAACCTCACCCACGCCGCCATTAGCGCCTTCAACCGGTGGATGCTCGACGAGTGGACGTTCAACTACCACGACCGCATCTTCCCCACGCCGATCATCACCCTGCCCGATCCCCGCCGGGCCATCGAGGAGCTGGAGTGGTGTGTGGAAAACGGTGCCCGAGCTGTGCTGATCCGCCCGGCCCCGGTGCCTGCGGTGAAGGGCTCCCGATCCATGGGCCTGCCCGAGTTCGACGACTTCTGGAATGCGGTGGAGCAGACCGGGATCCTGGTCGCCTGCCACGCCTCCGACTCCGGCTACGACGCTTACGCCAGCGACTGGGAGGGCGGCCGCGACGAGTTCCTGCCCTTCAAGCCGGGCGCCTTCCGCACCGTCATCGCCCACGGCCGGCCCATCTTCGACACCATGGCGGCCATGATCTGCCACGGCCTGTTCGAGCGCCACCCCAATGTGCGGGTGGCCTGCATCGAGAACGGCTCCACCTGGGTGGCCCCGCTGCTGTTGGAGCTTTCCGACGCCTACGGAAAGATGCCCCAGGAGTTCGCCGAGGATCCGGTGGAAACCTTCCGCCGCCACATCTCGATCAGCCCCTTCTATGAGGAGGACATTCCCGGCCTCATAGACCACGTCGGCATCGACCGGGTGCTGTTCGGCTCCGACTTCCCCCACCCCGAGGGCCTCGGCCAGCCGCTCGACTTCATCAAGGAAGTAGCCGACCGCAGCCCCGAAGACCAGAAGAAGGTCATGTCTGAAAACCTCAAAGAGCTCTTGACGCTTCGACCTGCCGCATGAGCGAACAACCAGAGCAAACCACGGACTCCAGCGTCTTCTCGCGCTCCGACACCGATGAGGCCTCCGAAGCCGAGCGCACCAAGGGGCTGATCGAGCCGGTCGCGCTGGGGGAGTGGATGGACGCCCAGGGCCTGCCCGGCCAGGGCGAGCCCATCACCAGCCGGTTCATCTCCGGCGGCGCGTCCAACGAGATCTTCGAGGTGTGCCGGGGCGAGCACCGCTGGGCCCTGCGCCGCCCGCCCCGCAAGGTTCCCGACGGCCGCAACGAGACCATGATGCGGGAGTTCCGCATCCTCTCGGCCCTGGCCGATACCGACGTCCCGCACGCCCGGGCCGCCGGCGGCACCGACGACAACAGCATTATCGGCGCGGCCTTCTACCTCATGGACTTCGTCGACGGCTGGTCGCCCATCTCAGAGCCCGGCTGGCCCGAGCCCTTCGCCTCCGACATGGAATCCCGCCCTGCCCTGGCCTACGAGCTGGTCGACGCCATCGCCCGGCTCTCGAAGGTGGATTGGCAGGCCAACGGCCTCGAGGGCCTCGGCCGTCCCGACGGGTTCCACGAGCGCCAGGTCGACCGCTGGTACGCCCACCTAGAGCGCTTCAAGTTCCGCGACATCCCTGGCCTCGACACCGCGGGCGACTGGCTTCGGGGCCGCACCCCCCGCAGCTATACGCCCGGCATCATGCACGGCGACTACCAGTTCGCCAATGTGATGTTCCACCACGGCGCCCCGGCCCGGATGGCCGCCATCGTCGACTGGGAGATGGGCACGGTGGGCGACCCGCTGCTGGATTTGGCCTGGGTGGTGATGAACTGGCCCGAAGACGAGGCCGGCCGCCCCTCGGTGGGCTACGTCGACTATGAGGGCTTGCCCTTCCGCGACGACCTGCTGGAGCGCTACGCCACCATGTCGGGCCGCGACGTCGACGAGATCGACTACTACGTGATCCTGGCCCGCTTCAAGCTGGCCATCGTGCTGGAGGGCGGCTACGCCCGCTTCGTGGCCGGCGGCGCCGACAATCCGAGAATGGAAGCCTTCGGCCGAGTCGTCCTAGACCTGGCCCGCGACGCCGCTGCCTTGGCCCAAACCACCACCCTCTAGCGGCCGTCCGACCAACCGCTCAGGCGTCCCACACCACATGCAAGGTGGCGGGGGCCCGGAAGGCCAGCCCGGCAATCGACGGTGCCTCGGCGTCGGGGTCGAGGCGCAGGCCGGGGAGGCGGTCGAGCAGGTGTTCCAGCACCACCCGCATCTCCATGCGGGCCAAATGGATGCCCAAACACAGGTGCGGCCCGGTGGCGAAGGCCATGTGGCCCTTGGGCTGGCGGAAGATGTCGAACCGCTCGGGATAGTCCCACCGGGACGGGTCGTGATTGGCCGAGCCCAAAGAGGTGTTCACCGCCGTGCCGGCCTCGATCTCGATGCCGTCCACCACCGCGTCGGCTGTCGCGGTGCGGGAGATCCCGGTCAGCGGCGCCTCCCACCGCAGCGCCTCCTCCACCGCGGCGGTCACCAGCGACCGGTCGGCCCGTACCGCCTCCAATTGCGCCGGATCCGACAGCAGCCCCACCATCATGTTGCTGGCCGCCCGATAGGTGGTCTCGGCTCCCGCGGGCAACAGCAGCCGGCAAAAGGCGATGATCTCATCGTTGGTGAGCCGCTGCCCGTCGAGCTCGGCATGGGCCAAGATGCTGATCAAGTCCTCTTGCGGGTCGGCCCGCCGA
>JAJDTA010000011.1 GCA_022827405.1 Acidimicrobiia bacterium | reverse complement strand
TACATGTCAAACCCAGGTAAGGTTCTTCGCGTTGCCTCGAATTAAGCAACATGCTCCGCCGCTTGTGCGGGCCCCCGTCAATTCCTTTGAGTTTTAGCCTTGCGGCCGTACTCCCCAGGCGGGGCACTTAATGCGTTAGCTACGGCACGGAACCCGTTGATAAGGCCCCACACCTAGTGCCCAACGTTTACGGCGTGGACTACCAGGGTATCTAATCCTGTTTGCTACCCACGCTTTCGCTCCTCAGCGTCAGTACCGGCCCAGAGTGCTGCCTTCGCCGTCGGTGTTCCTCCTGATATCTGCGCATTTCACCGCTACACCAGGAATTCCACACTCCTCTACCGGACTCTAGTCATAGCAGTATCGGATGCAATCTTAGGGTTGAGCCCCAACCTTTCACATCTGACTTACCAAACCGCCTACGAGCTCTTTACGCCCAATAATTCCGGACAACGCTCGCCCCCTACGTGTTACCGCGGCTGCTGGCACGTAGTTGGCCGGGGCTTCTTCTGCAGGTACCGTCAATTTCGTCCCTGCTGAAAGGGGTTTACAACCCGAGAGCCTTCATCCCCCACGCGGCGTTGCTGCGTCAGGCTTTCGCCCATTGCGCAAGATTCCCCACTGCTGCCTCCCGCAGGAGTCTGGGCCGTGTCTCAGTCCCAGTGTGGCTGATCGTCCTCTCAGACCAGCTACCCGTCAATGCCTTGGTGAGCCGTTACCTCACCAACAAGCTGATAGGCCGCGAGACCCTCCCGAAGCGCCGGAGCATTTCCTCTGCCGATCATGCGATCAGCGGAGGGCATCTGGTATTAGCCACAGTTTCCCGTGGTTGTCCCAGTCTTCGGGGCAGGTTCCTCACGTGTTACGCACCCGTTCGCCACTTGGTCATTGCCCGAAGGCGACCTCGTTCGACTTGCATGTGTTAGGCACGCCGCCAGCGTTCGTCCTGAGCCAGGATCAAACTCTCCGTCAAAATCTCCAGCAGATCCTCCCCGAGGGGAGTCACCGCCTTCGATCAAATGCTCGTCTCACTAATTGCCTCGGCGAGACGAAGCGATTCCGGAAAGTCAAAAGGGCCGAAACCCTTCCTGACTTGGTTTCCTTGGAATTGTGTTAGGTCGACGACTTGAACGCGAGGTGCGCCAAGACGTCGCCCGCACTGGCTTTTCCGTCCTCTCTTCCGTTTTCAAGGAGCGTGAGGCGGTGACCCTGACGGGAGAACCGCATCGGTCCAGACGAGCCGAACCGTGCTCTGCCCCTGCGGGCAGCCCGAGAGCTGGCCGTTTCAGAGGCGGGTTGTAACGCTACCGGCCTCGACCAGCAACGTCAACTCAATCAGGGGTTTTACCGTGATTCAACCCGCAACAGGTGATATCGACGCTTGCCCCGGCGAAGTAGCAGGTAGCGGCCGTGCAAAAGGCGCTCAGATGCCACCGCAGCATCTTCACCGGAAACCCGCTCATTGTTCACGTACACCGACCCCTCGGCCAGCCCCCGACGGGCATCGCCTTTGGAGGAGGCCAGCCCGGTTGAGGCCAGCAGCCCCACCAGATCAAAGCTGTTCGAAGCGGGATCGAATCCTCCTTCAGCAGTGAGGGAGATGTTGGAGGTCGGCACCTCGTTTGCGACCGTTTCAAAGGCTGCCTCGTCCATATCATCCACCGGGGAGCCGAACAGGATTCGGGCCGCTTCCTCAGCGGCCGCGGCCGCGGCCGCGCCGTGTACCAAAGAGGTGACCTCATTCGCCAAGATCCGCTGGGCCTCCCGACGACCGGGTTCGCCCTGATGGGCCTCGACGGCATCGGCGATCTCGGCCACCGGCAGCAAGGTGAACTGAAGCAGGCTGCGCTCCACATCTTCGTCGGGCACTTGTACGAAGTACTGGTGAAAGCGATAGGGGCTGGTGCGCTCGGAGGCGAGCCACACCGCCCCCTCGGCGGTCTTGCCGAACTTGGCCCCGTCCGACCGGGTGAGCAGCGGCCACGTGAGGCCGTGAGCCTGGGCGCCGGAGCGGCGGCGGATGAGGTCGACGCCGGCGGTGATGTTGCCCCACTGGTCGGAGCCGCCGATCTGGAGCTCGCAGTCGTGGTGGGAGTGCAGCCACCAGAAGTCATAAGCCTGTAGGAGCATGTAGGTGAACTCGGTGAAGGAGATGCCGGTCTCGCTCTCCATGCGGCTGCGCACCGAATGCTTGGCGGCCATCTGGTTCACGGTGGCGTGCTTGCCGGTGTCGCGGAGAAACTCGATGAGGGTGAGGTCGCGGGTCCAGTCGTAGTTGTTGACCAGCTCGGCATCCCCGTCGAAGTCCAACAGCTTCTCGAGCTGACCTCTGATGCCCGACAAGTTGGCGGCCAGGGTGTCGTCGTCCAGCAGGTTGCGCTCATCGGAGCGCCCGCTGGGATCGCCCACCATGCCGGTGGCCCCGCCCACCAGGGCGATGGGCCGGTGGCCGGCTTCTTGGAACCGGCGCAGCACCAGAACCCCGATCAGGTTGCCCAAGTGCAGGGAGCTGGCCGTAGGGTCGATGCCGTGATACACGTTGATCGGGCCATCGCTCAGCCTTCGGGCCAGCAGATCCCGATCGGTGGTGTCCTGTACCAGGCCGCGCGATTCGAGTTCTTCAAGCACCGAGCGAATGCTACGGGAGTCGACGGCCAAGGGAGAATGAGTAGGTGACGGGCAGGCGACTCGGCTTGTCGATTGGCATCGCGGTGGTGGTGCTGTTCGCCGTGTTTTGGATCGGGGCCACCATCTGGTTCTTCGGCGATGAGAACCCCGACCGTTTGCAAGACCGGGAATGGGTGGCCGATGCCGAGGTCCGATGCGCCGAGGCCCGAGACGAGCTCGACCAGCTTCCTCCCGCCCGCGATGCGGTGGACTTGGCCGACCGGGCCGACCAGATCGAAGCCTCGACCGCGGTGCTGGCCGCCATGACGGCCGATCTGGCCGCATCTGCTCCTGAAGGCGATGACGGTGAGCTATTGGAGTTGTGGCTGGGCAGCTGGGAGACCTATATCGGCGACCGTCTGGCCCACGCCGAGGCTCTCCGGGCCGGCGAAGACCGACAGTTCCGGGTGAGTGTGGAGCGGGGAGAAGGGGTTGACGCCCTGCTGGACGCCTTCGCCGACCGCAACCGGATGCCCTCCTGCGGCGATCCGCTGGACATCGGCTAGGCGACTTCGTCGCGGATTCCCAGAAAGGCCCGCCGGACGCTGGGGTTGGCCAACAGGTCTTCAGAGAGGCCCTGATAGGTGGCGATTCCCTGCTCGATGACGTAGCCGCGGTTGCTGGCCTCTAAGCCTTGGCGGGCGTTCTGCTCGATCATCAGCACGGTCAGCGAAATTTCCCGGTTCAGCCGCCGGATTGTCTCGAACACCTCCGCGGTCACCAGGGGTGAGAGGCCGGCCGACGGCTCATCCATCAGAACCAGCCGCGGCTCCCACATCAGCGAGCGGCCGATCTCGATCATTCGCTGCTCGCCGCCCGACAGCGTGCCGGCGGCCTGACGGACTCGGGCGGCCAGCTTGGGGAACAGGCCGCACACGAACTCGATGCGCTCGCGAACCCGGGTCTTGTCCCGGCACTGGTACATGCCCAACTCCAGATTCTCGTGCACGGTCATCTGGGCGAAGGTGCTGCGCAGTTGGGGGACGATGGCGATGCCCGCGGTGGAGAGCGCGTCCTGGGGGGCGATGTTGGTGATGTCGGCACCGTCGCACACCACGTTTCCGGCCCGTACCGGCACTAGGCCGTACACCGCCTTGAACACCGTGGACTTGCCGGCGCCGTTCGGGCCGATCACGCAGACGATCTCGCCTTGATGGACTTCGAGGTCGATGCCGCGGATGATGTCGTGCCCGGCGACGTAGCCGGCTCGCACCGACCGCAACTCCAGCAACGGTCCCCCTGGCTGGACCGGGCTCACGGGTTCTCCGCCTCGTCGGCGCGGCCGTCGCCTTCGGGCGAGTCCTGGCGCCCTTGGGCTCCGAAGTAGGCCTCGATCACCGCGGGCTCCTCCATCACTTGACGAGGGGCTCCCTCGGCCAGCTTGCGGCCGGAGTCGAGCACCACGACCCGCTCGCAGAGATCGGCCACGAACTGGACGTTGTGCTCGACCATCAGGAACGAAACGCCCTGTTCGGCGTTGATGGACACCAAGCGGTCCTTGATGTCTTCCACCAGAGTCGGGTTGATGCCCGAAGTGGCCTCGTCGAGCAGAACCAGGGTCGGATCGCTCATGAGCGCCATGCCGATTTCCAAAAGGCGCCGCTGGCCGCCGGAGAGGGTGCCGGCGGGCTCTTCGGCCATCGGGGCCAGCATCAGGAATTCCATGAGCTGCTCCGCCTTGGCTTGGGTAGCCGAGTCGGTTCGCCGGAACAGCCCGCGGACGCCGATCTCGCCCCACTGAACGCTGAGCTCCATGTTCTCGCGTACCGTGAGGTCGCGGTACACCCGGATGACCTGGAATGTGCGGGCCACGCCCATCCGAGCGACCTGATAGGGCGACAGCCGGGTGATGTCGGTGGTTCCGAGGCGAATCGACCCGTTGTCGAGGCCGTGCACCCTGCTGAGGCAGTCGAACAGCGTGGTCTTGCCGCTCCCGTTGGGGCCGATGAGCCCGACCATCTCGCCGGAGAAGACCTCAATGTCAACCCCGTCAACCGCGGTGAGCCCTCCGTAGCGCTTGACGATGCCATTGGCCTCCAGCATTCGACCGCGCTCGTCGGGCGGGACTGGTCGGGCTCGGGCCGGCTGTGCCGGGCGGATCGGCGGGGCCGGGCCGCTATCCGATGCGGGTTCGTCCGGGGCCTGCGGAGCCGACTCGGCCGCCCCCCAGCGCCACAGCTTGCGCAGCGATACCGCCCGGGGGTCGAAGATGCCGACGATCCCTTTGGGCAAGAACAACACGATCAGGATCAACAGGACGCCCTGGGCGACGAGGTGGTAATCGAGCAGGTTGGTCCACAGCACCTCGCGCAGCCAGTACAGCCCCACCGAGCCGAGGATCGGACCGATCACCGTGCCAAGCCCGCCCAAGAGCGTGCCCATGATCGCATCGATGGTGCGGGTCTCGATGAAGGCGATGTCGGGGTCGACGAAGGTGTTCTGGTAGGCCCACAGACCCCCGAAGAGCCCGGTGGATGCCCCGGCGAAGCTGAACACCGCCACCTTGAGCCGAGTGGTGGCGATCCCCCGCATCTGAGCGCCCAATTCGTCTTCCCGGATCGCCACCAGCGCGGCGCCGAAGCGGGTTCGGCGCAGCCACCACGTCAACCCGATCAGCGCCACAACCAGCACCAGCTCCAGGTAGTAGAACAGTTGGCGGTTCAGGTAGGGAGGCAGGGTGAGGCCGACGCCGCCGCCGGTCAACCCGCCCCAGGTCCTCACGATCTCGCGCATGGCAACGAACGTTCCCAGCATGGCGATGGAGAAATACGGGCCCTTGAGGTGCATCGTGAACCGCCCGATCAATGCGGCCAGCGCCCCCGCGATAACCATTCCCAGCAAGATGGCGGGGATCGGCGGCCAGCCGATGCCCAGGCCGTTGGATTGCAGCGACATCAGGATCGCCGTGGTGTAGGCGCCGATTCCGAACCACACGGCGTGGCCGAAGTCCACGTAGCCGGTGAACCCGCCGGTGAGGTTCCAGTTGATGGCCACCCCCACGCCGGTGAACATCAGCGTGAAGGTGAACAGGGTGGAGTCGCTGGTGCCTCCGGCCATAGGGAGCACGATCAGCCAGGCGAGCGCGGCGACCGCGGCGATCCGCACTGCCAAGCGCCCCCTGGGGCCGCCCATCCATTGCCGCCGCGGGGTCATGACGCGGTGGCGTCCACCGGACGCAGTCCTTTGAAGATGCCCTGGGGTCGGAGCACCAGCGCGGCCACCAAGATGACGAAGGAGGCCACCACGGCCAGGTTCGTGCCCACACCCTCCACATACAGCGCCAATACGGCCTCAACGAGGCCGAGCAGCATGGCCCCGCCCAACGCTCCCCGAATCGAGCCCAGCCCGGCCATGGCGGTGATAGCGAACGCTTTGAGGGTCAGCGGGGGCCCTTGGAAGGGCTGAACGGCCAGCACCGGGCTCACCATCGCCCCGGCCGCGCCGGTGATGCCGATGCAGATGGCGAACGTGATCAGGTACACCTTGCCCACGTCGATCCCGACGATGGCGGCGGCCTCCCGGTTCTGCGCGGCCGCTCGGATGCCCTTGCCCAGCCGGGTCCGGGTCAAAAGCAGGCTCAGACAGCCCAGCACGCCCAGCGCGATCACCAGGATCCAGAACTTGGTGACCGGCACCGTCAGGGTGTCGGTTACCCGCCAACTCCCGTCGAGCGAGGTGCTGGACCGTCGAAAGTCGGCCGAGAAGATGAGCTTCATGGCGTTCTGGAGGATGATCGCCAAGCCGAACATGACCAGCAGCGACACCAGATGGGGCCGGTTGATGACATGGTTGACCAAGCCCTTCTGCACTATGTAGCCAAGGGCCATCATCAAGATGAACACCGCCGGGACCGAGACGAAGGGATCGATTCCCCACAAATCGTTCCCCAGCCACGCCAGATAGGCGCCGACCATCACAAACTCGCCGTGGGCGATGTTGATGACCCCCATCACCCCCCAGATGATGGAGAAGCCCAGCACCAGCACGGCGTACATGCCGCCCAGAGCGATGCCGTTGACGATGGCCTGGGGAAGCTGGCCCAGATCTGATACTTGGCCCACGGGTCCGGCCGGTTTAGCCGCGCCGTCGCCCAAGGGATACTGGAGACCGGAGGTGGCCGCGGCGTCGGGGGCGACAATGACGATCTGGCCGTCTTGCACCTGCACCGTGCCCATCGGCTTGGCCGTGTTGACGCCCCGCCCGTCGAAGCTGAGCGGCCCGTAGAACGTGTCGGCCGACAAGTCCCTCAGAGCGCCGCGGACGTCGTCGGTGTCGGTGGAGTCGGCGGCTTCGATGGCGAGGTGCAGGGCAAGGGCGGCTGCGGTGGCGCTGGCGGCCTGATACACGGGAGGCTCGCCCCAGAGGCCTTCGTAGTAGACGGCGTAGTCGGCGGCTGTGCCGAAGTAGATGCCCTCGTAGGCCATGGTCGATTCCCACTGGGTGGGCCCGAGCACGCCGTCGATGTCGGCGCCGAGTTCCTCGATGAGTTTGGGATTAGACGGGCCGACCGTGATGAGCATGCCATCGGGCTGGAAGCCCAGTTCTTTGGCCGAGTTCACGAACAGGACTGCGTCGTTGTAGTGGCCGCCCCCTACGAAGATGTCGGGGCCGAGGTTGCGGAACTTGGTCATGATGGCCGAAACATCCTGGATGTCTTTGGGGTAAGTCTCGGAAGCCAAGACCTCGATGCCGTTGGCCTCAAGGTGGCGGGCTGCCCCATTGGCCACCGCGGTGGCGAACGAGGTGTCCTCGTGGGCGATCACCGCGGTGGCTGCCCCCCGGTCGGCGAGGGCATCAATGCCGGAGCGGGTGTAATCGCTGGCGATGGTGGCCACGAGGAACAGGTTCTGAAAGCCCCGTTCGAACATGGTGTCGGAGGTGCCGTTACCCTCCACCATCAAGACGTTGTTGGCCTCAGCGATGGCGCTGGTCCCGGTGGTGAGACTGCTGGAGTACGGACCGAGGAGGAAGTCCACTTTGTCCTCGTCGATGAGGCGTTGGACCAAGTTGCCCGCGGTGTCGGCATCCGACTCGTCGTCGTAGTACACGATCTCGGCCCGGTAGCGACCGG
>JAJDTA010000125.1 GCA_022827405.1 Acidimicrobiia bacterium | reverse complement strand
ACGCCGCCATCGGCTGGGACACCCCCGAGGAGTTCCACAAGCGGGTGATGGCCGCATTCGAGCGGCTATGCGAAGCCCAGCCCGGCCAACACATTGTGGTGGCGTGCCACGGCGGGGTGATCAACCGGGTTGTGTCGGAATTGGTGATGGCATCGGAGAGAATCCATCTCCAGGTGTCCTACTCCGGCATCTGCCGGGTGTGGGTGGAAGACGACCGGCGGGTGCTGATGAGCATGAACGAAACCGGCCACTGCTGCGCCACCCGCACCGGCGTCACCGGCTTCATGCGCGACGGGCTGGTTGCCGGGCCTCAGTATTGAGGACCTGCTAGCCGCGGCGATTTTCCAGGGAAACGCCTAGGATTTCTGCGTGCATCGATTGCCAAGTGCGGCAACGTGGTTACCGTCCGCTCTCACCTTGTTGGCGCTGATGATGGTGGGAGCACTGTTGACGGCGTGTGGTGGTGGAGACGAGTCTGATCCGAGCGCAGACATAGCTACTGCTTCTATTGCTTCTTCCCCAACTGAGGTAGTTCCCTCTGCGACGATGTCTGCCACTCTTGAGGCCGCGGAGGGCGACCGCGCCGAATCGGAGCCGAGCCCAGCAACGCCGGTGGCCACCGCCCCGCCTGAGGAGCTAGCCAGCGAGCCGACGCCGGTTGCCGATGAGGCCCAAGGGAGCAATGTCGAGGATGAAGCGGAGGAGGTTAGGAGCGAAGAAGCGAACGTGCTGCCGCCGGTACCGACCCCGGCGGCCAGCACGGTGCGGGAGTTGTTGGCGCTGGGTCGGCCGTTGGTGATCGCCCACGCCGGGGGCGACCGCTCTTGGCCCCACTCCACCATGTACGCCTTCTCCCAGGCGGCCCATGCCGGGGTGGACGTGCTGGAGATGGACTTGCAGATGACCGCCGACCGAGTGCTGGTGGTGCACCACGACGACACTGTCGACCGCACCACCAACGCCACCGGTCGAGTGCGGGACATGACCTACGATGAGCTTCAGGCGCTGGACAACGCCTATTGGTGGTCGGAGGAATGGCCCAGCCATGCCCTTGGCCCCGAGGCCTACTCCTACCGGGGCATCCGCACCGGCGACGTTGCCCCGCCCCCGGGCTATGGCCCTGACGACTTCCGGGTGGAGACGTTTCGGGCGGTGGCGCAGGCGTTCCCTGAGCACGTACTCGACGTGGAGATCAAGACCCCAGCGGGCGATGACGGCGAGGACGACATCGACTTCATCCTCGAGATGGCGGCGGTGCTGGCTGCCGACATTGAGGAGCTGGGCCGCACGGACTCGGTTGTGGTGGTGTCGTTCAGAGACGAAGCGCTGGTTGGGTTCCGAGAGCTAGCTCCTGAGGTCATTACGAGCCCTGGCCAGGACTCTCTACCGGCGTGGGCGTTCGCCTCGGTCCCGCTGCACCCCAACGATCTCATCTTGCAGGTGCCGCCCACCTTCAGCGGCCTCGACGTGCTTACTCCCGATCTGCTGGGCAAAGCCGCCGACGAAGGCTTGGCCGTGTGGGTGTGGCCCAATGAGGATTGGCAAGAGGATCCCGACTACTACGCCGAGCTCATTGACTTGCCGGTACAGGGCGTGATCGCCGGTCGCCCGGCCGAAGCCGTCGAGCGCTTCCGGGCCGACGGCGACATCCCCTGATCTGTTTCAGCTGGATTAGCCCAGATCGAGCTCAGCCCAGCTCTCGGCTAAGTCGTCGAACCAGGCCTGGGCTCGGTCCATGCGCCAGCAGAACAACGACATCACCACGTTGATGGTGGTGGCGCCCGCCTCGGCCCAATCTGCGGCTGCGCCCATGCTGGCTTTGATGGACGGGCGGCCGTCATCGCCGGACACCGCGTCGATGTCGCCCTGAACGCCGAAGCCGTTCATGCTCCGACCCGCGGCGGTGAAAGCGTCGCGGAGCGTGCTCACTCCATCGGCCACTTCTCCGAGGTTGCCGTAGGGGGGCGGTATCCAGCCGTCGGCGTGCTCCACGAGACGGGCCAGATTGTTGCGGTGAAGTGCCCCGGCCACCCAAATCGGGATCCCGCCCGGCTGGGCTGGCTTGGGCTCGCACCAGATGTCTTCGAAGTTGACGGTGGCCGAGTGGAACGAGGCCGGAGAGTCCCTCCACAGCGCTTTGCAGGCCGCGATGGTGTCGGTAAGCCGCCGGCCCCGCTCCGTCCAGGGGATGCCGGCAGCTTCGTATTCCTCGCGCTGCCATCCCGTCCCCACACCCACCTCCAGGCGGCCCTGAGAAAGCACGTCCATTGTGGCCAGCGTCTTGGCCAATACCGCAGCGGGCCTAAGGGGGGCGATCAGGATCTTGGTGCTGAATCGAACACGCTCGGTGACCGCGGCCATGTGGGCGATCGAGGCCAGCGGTTCGAGCCAAGCAGTATCAGGGGGAAAGGGGAAGGGACCGTAGGGGTACTTGTCCGTGTGGGCGCCCATGACGACATGGTCGGTCAACATGATGCGGTCCACTTCGGCGTGTTCGGCCATCTTGGCGAGGTCGGCAATCTGGTGGAAGTTGTTGTCTCGGAAGATGGGGCCGAACGACGGCAGTGTGACGGACAGTGTTGGCATGGCCATATTGTTGTCGGATGCTCAACGGCGGGACGTTTTGGGGGATGGTGGAGCGGCGGGCGGAGTTGACGCCGGATGCTCGGATGATCATTGATGACCGCGGTGGGGAGCTTTCGTTTGCGGGGTACCGAGATGCGGCGTTGCGGGCGGCGGCGGGGTTGGTTGAGTTGGGGGTGGGGCCAGGGGTGTCGGTTTCGTGGCAGTTGCCTACTTGGCCTTCGACGCTGGTGTTGCAGGCGGCGCTGGCTCGATTGGGGGCGGTGCAGAACCCGATTATTCCGGTGTATCGGGAGCGGGAGGTGGGGTTTTGCATTCGCCAGACCGGGGCGCGGTTGTTCCTAGTGCCGTCGGTGTGGCGTGGGTTCGACTATCAGGCCATGGCGGAGGGGATCGCCGCCGAAGTCGACGGGCTGGACGTGGTGGTGTGCGACGGTGAGCTGCCTGAGGGGGATGTGTCGGTGCTGGACGGTATTCCTGTCCCAGAAGATCCCGAGGAGATCCGGTGGGTGTACTACACCTCGGGGACCACATCGAACCCCAAGGGTGCCCGTCACTGCGACTCGTCGGTAATGGCGTCGGGCATCGCCATGGTGGAGCGCCAGCACGTCACCGCAGAGGATCAGTTCGGCCTCGCCTTCCCCTTTGCCCATATTGGCGGGGTGTCCAATCTTTCAGTGTCGTTGAGTTCGGGCTGCACGCTGGTGATTGCCGAGGCGTTCGATCCGACTGAGACCACCGAGCTGTTCGCCCGCCACGGTGTGACGCTGGTAGGTGGCGGCCCCGCCTTCTTCATGGCGTTTCTGGCTGAGCAGCGAAAGCAGCCCGGTGAGCCGATCCTGCCTCAGCTCCGGCTCTGCTCCGGGGGCGGCGCGCCCATGCCCGCGTCCCAGCACTATGAGGTGATGGCTGAGATGGGCGGGCGGGGGTGTGGCCACGCGTGGGGGATGACCGAAGCGCCGATCATCGCCCAGAACACCCCCGACGATCCCGACGAGAAACTGGCGGAGACGGAGGGCCGACCACTGGCCGGAGCAGAGATCAAGGTGGTGGGTTTCGGCGGCGATCCGGCCGATGTCGGTGTGGAGGGAGAGCTGTGGATCCGGGGACCGATGGTGTGCCGGGACTACATGGACGAGGGGCTGACCGCCGCCTCATTCGACGGAGATTGGTTCCACACCGGGGACGTGGGCTTTCTGGACGCTGCGGGGTATGTGACCCTCACCGGCCGGGTGAAAGACATCATCATCCGCAAGGGGGAGAACGTCTCGGCCACCGAGATCGAAGACCTGCTGTTCGCCCACCCGAAGGTGCTCGACGCCGGAGTGATCGGGCTGCCCGACGAGGAGCGGGGAGAACGTGTTTGTGCGGTGGTGGAATTGGATTCCGGTGCTGACGGGCTCACGCTGGCCGAGGTGGGGGACTACTTCCGGTCGTCGGGCATCATGCCCCAGAAGATCCCGGAGCAGATTGAGATCGTGGACTCGCTACCCCGTAATGCCACCGGCAAAGTGTTGAAGCACGAGCTCCGGGCCCAATTCAGCGACTAGAGCAGCTGTCCCACCCCGTGGATGGC
>JAJDTA010000130.1 GCA_022827405.1 Acidimicrobiia bacterium | reverse complement strand
GCTCCATCGGCCTAGGCGATCCCCGCGAACAGGTCAGTTTCGGGAATGTCGGTTTCCACCAGGCTGCGGCCCAGCATGTAGTCCTCCCACGGATAGGCATCGGCCATGTGGTGGTCGGGTAGGCCGAACCAGAACTTGGATTCGGGGTCGACCTGGGTGCGATGGGCCAGTAGCGCCTTGGACCGGCGGTCGAAGTACTCGGCGCACTGGATGCGGGTGGTGATGATGTCGTCGTTGGAGGGCCGGCTGAACCACCGCTCGTCATAGGGCGACTCTAAGTCCAGTTCCCCGAACTTCTCGTGGAGAGCGGTGATCCGATTCCGCGACCAAGTCACGTAGTACATCTTCAGCGGCTGCCACGGCTCGCCGGCGTCTGGATAGGAATCGGGGTCGCTGGCCGCGTCGAAGGCCGGACCACTGATCTCAGCCACCCGGAGATGGTCGGGGTGGCGGTAGCCCTGCTGGTCCTCCCCGTAGGTCACCACCACATGGGGGCGCTCGGCCCGGATGATGGCCACCAAGCGGCCCACCGCTTCATCCAGAGGGGCTTGAGCAAAGCTGCGGGGGTCGGCGTTGGCCTCGCTGTCGGGCATGCCGGAGTCGTGATACCCCAGCCAGTGAACGCTGCGATAGCCGAGTACATCGGCGGCCTCTATCAATTCGTCTCGGCGGACCTGGTCGAGATTGTCCCGAATCTCGGGACGATCCATGGCCGGGTTCAAGATGTCGCCCTCTTCCCCACCGGTGCAGCACACCAAGGTAGCCGCCACCCCTTGGTCGGCGTACATGGCCACCGTCGCCGAGCCCTTGGACGCTTCATCGTCGGGGTGGGCGTGGATGGTGAGCAGTCGAAGTTCACCGGTCATCGATTGCCTAGGCTACCGCCACCCCGGCTCGGCCAAGAACCCAAGCCCGATAGCTCTTGGTGGGCCTCCGAGGCCCGAGGTCTCGTGGGGCAGGCGTTAGTCTCCGGGGATGCCAAGCCCAGAATTCGAAGCAGTGCGGTCCATGCTGGCGTCCGCACCCAAGCCCGACCCCTCCGAAACCCCCGCCGAGCGCCGGGCCCGGTTGGACGCCAACTCCGCGGCCACGCCACTGGCCGACGGGGTAGTCAAGGAGGAGGTGCAGATACCCGGTGTGCCCGGCGCTGCCTGGCTTCGTCCCGAGTCTCACGATCCCGAAAGCCTGCCGGCCCTGCTGTTCTTCCACGGCGGGGGCTACCGGGTGGGATCGATCATCTCGCACCAGGGCTTCGGATCCCACCTGGCCGCGCTGATCCCGGCCCGAGTGCTGCTGATCGACTACCGACTGGCCCCGGAAAACCCTTTCCCCGCCGCCGTCGACGACTGTCTGGCCGCCTACCGCTGGATGCTGGACGCCGGGATCGATCCCGCCCATATCGCCTACATCGGCGACTCGGCTGGGGGCGGGCTCGTGGGGGCAGTCATGCTCGGAGCCCGCAACCAGGGGTGGCCGCTGCCCGGCGCAGGGGTCTGCCTGTCGCCCTGGGTGGACCTGACCAACTCCTCGGCCAGCCACGCCGAGCGCGACGAGCTGGATGTGATGTTCGGCCACGACGACGCGGTGACCGCGGCCAGCTGGTATCTCGACGGCCACGATCCCCGTGATCCGCTGGCCTCGCCGCTGTTCGGCGACTGGGAGGGAATGCCCCCCATGCTCGTACACGCCGGAGACCACGAGGTGCTGCTGGACGACGCCACCGGATTCGCCGCCACTCTGGAGTCGGCCGGCGTCGAGGTGGATCTCCGCATCTGGCCGGGGATGATCCACGACTTTCAGATCATGTACCCCAACTATCCCGAGGCGATTGAGGGCACCGAGGCCATCGCGGCCTTCGTCAGACGCGTCGTGGGATGAGGGGGTTGGCGGCGCCAGATGTAGCTGGCGCCCGTTCAGTGCCCTCGGCTCAGGCCGATTCCCGCTCTGTGCGGTGGCGCCGCAGACCGATGACCGGAGTGGAGGGGGCGAATCCCGCCTCTGCTCGCTCGATCTCCGACTCGCCGCCCCAGAAGCCGAGCTCGCGCTGGTCGCGTGCCCAACTCCGGCACGCCCGAATCACCACGCACTCGCCGCAGATGCGACGGGCTGCGTTCTCCCGCCGCTCCCGAGCCGACGGACGTTCGCCGGCCGGAGGGAAGAACAGCTCGCTCTTCCCTTTGCAGTTCGCATTTTCCATCCACCAAGGACGAGGCTCCATTGCCATCTCCACCCATTGCCTCCCGTACGAGTCCGGGGGCCTTTCTTCGTTTGGCTATTACTTCAGCAACCAAATTCCCCAGCAATCGCTTAGATATTTGCTTGCTTCCAATGCAAAAAGTTAGACGCTCGAATAGCGCTCGTCACGATATCCTATATGAATAGTTTTGATAAATCCATCTCGATAAGTGATAGTGCTTCGGCAGGGGGCGGCAACCTGCCCAAACGTCAGGTGCTGGTCATCATACTCACCCTGATGCTGGCCCAGATGATGGCGGCCATAGAGGGCACCGTGGTGTCCACCGCACTGCCCACCATCATCGGGGACCTAGGCCGGCGAGACCTGTACACCTGGGTGTTCACGTCCTATTTCATCGCATCGACCTCGTCGACGCCCCTGTGGGGGAAGCTGTCAGACCTGTGGGGCCGCAAGGGCCTATACCAAACCGCCATCGCCATCTTCATGGCCGGCTCGGTCCTGGCCGGTGTGTCCACGAGCATGACCATGCTGGTTGTCTTCCGGGCGGCCCAGGGCCTGGGCGCCGGAGGGCTGTTCACGCTGTCTATGGCCATCCTGGCCGACGTGGTGTCACCCCGGGAGCGGGGTCGGTACCAGGGGTACATGGGAGGCATCTTCGCCTTTGCCACCATCCTGGGACCTCTGGCCGGGGGCCTGCTGGTGGACTACGCCCACTGGCGCTGGATCTTCTTCATGGTGCTGCCCCTCGGGGCGTTCGCGTTGGTGATGTCGGTTACCCATCTGGATCTGGCCTACACCCGCCGGGAGGCCCGGGTGGACTACACCGGTGCCGGCCTGCTGCTGGTGTGGGTGATTGCCCTTATCTTGGCCATGGAGATGGGCGGCGACTCGTGGTCGTGGTTGTCGGCTCCCTCAATCGGCCTTCTGGTGGTCGGAGTCGGCGGGTTGGCGCTGTTCGTCGTCCATCAGCGGCGGGTGGCTGAGGCCATTCTCCCGCCTCGGCTGTTCCGGCTTCGCCTCTTCAACATCTCCTGTGTGATCCAGTTCATCGCTGGCGCCGCCATGATCAGCGCGGGCATCTTCGGGCCTCTCTTCCTCCAAGTGGTCACCGATGTGAACGCAACCCGATCGGGATTGCTGCTGGTGCCCATGACGCTGGGGATGCTGATCACCTCAGTGGGCAGCGGACAGATCCTCACCCGCACTGGCCGGTACAAGGCCGTGCCGATTGTGGGGGCCGGCGTGCTCACCCTGTCGATGTGGCTGCTGTCGACCGTGAGCGCCGAGACGACCACCTGGACGGCCATGGCCTACCTGTTCACGGTGGGCTGCGGGGTGGGGGCCATCATGCAGGTGCTGCTGGTGGCCGTGCAGAACATCGTCCCCCACGGCGATCTGGGGGCGGCCACGTCGGCATCCAACTTCTTCCGCTCGCTGGGCCAGACCTTCGGGTCGGCGGTGCTGGGGGTGATCTTCATCGCCCGGCTCGACCACTACCTCCCCCGGCTGGTGCCGGGCGGCGAACAGCTCGACATTGAGGCCCTCATCGCCGTGCCCACTCAAATCCACGCCATCGAACCCCCTGGGGTGCGCGACGGCATCGTGGAGTCGTTCGCCAACGCCATCGCCGACCTCTATTGGTGGGCGATTCCCGTGACTGCGCTGGGGGTGGTGCTGGCTGTGTTGGTGCCCGAGTACCGCCTGCGAGACAAGGCCGCTGTCGGCAACTAGCCCTGACCGGCTGTCTTGCCAGCCGACTGGATGCGGGCATCTCTCTCGGTGATCAATCGGCCCGCGCCGATCCCCGATGTGCTGAGTGCCCGCATCACCCCCAGCAGGCTTTGGTCGCGCTGCCGCTCCAACTCGGCCACCGTGCGTCCCCCTGCCTGGGCCTCGGTGCCGGAGGCCATGGCCTCGATGAGCTCCTCGGTGAGCTCGGGTGCCTCCATGTGGGTCCAGGGCAGTTCCAGCGCCGGGCCAAACTGGCTCAGCATGTGGCGCATCCCGCCGTCGCCCCCGGCCAGATGAAACGTGAGGTTGGTCCCCAAGGCCGCCCAGCGCAGGCCGGGGCCGTACACCACCGCATCGTCCAACTCCGCGGTGGTGGCCACCCCGTCGTTCACCAGGTGTAGCACCTCGCGCCACAGCGCCTCTTGGAGGCGGTCGGACAAGTAACCCTCGATCTCAGTGCGCACAACGAGGGGGTGCATGACCAAGTCGTCGTAATGCTCCACCGCGGCAGCCACCGCATCGGCGCTTGTGGCCTCGCCGGCCACCACCTCCACCAGCGGCAGCAGGTACACCGGGTTGAACGGGTGGCCAATGAGAAAGCGCTCCGGGTGGTGCAAGCCCTCGGCCAAGCGGGTAGGCAAGAGTCCCGAGGAGCTGCTGGCGATCACCGTGCGGGGCGGGGCGCCGGCGTCCAAGCGACGCAACAGGGCGCGCTTTAATTCTTCGTCCTCTGGAGCACTCTCCTGCACCCAACCGGCAGCCTCGGCCACCTCCTCCGGAGAGTCAGCCCACCGCACACGGCTGGAGTCGGCCCCGGGGAACAGCCCCAATTCGGTGGCCGCAGGCCAGGCCCGCTCAATCGCCCTCTTCAGCCGATCTTCGCCGTCGCTGGCCGGATCCCAGGCCACCACATCGTACCCCCTGGCCAGCACCCGCACCGCCCATCCCGAGCCGATGACCCCCGTCCCCACCAGTCCGATGGTCTTGTTCGTCATCGCCCTCTGACCCTCCGGTCACCAGGTGGGATTGGTGAGGATCCCGCCGTCCACCACCAGATCGGCGCCTGTGATCCACCGGGCCAGATCAGAGCACAAGAACACGCAGGCGTCCCCGACGTCGTCGGCGGTGCCCAGTCGGCCGAGCGGGACAGCAGCCATCCACCGCTCAACGCCCTCAGGCCAGTCCTCGGCCAAGCCGAGACGGTCGATCAGCCCCGGCGACACCGAGTTGACCCGAATTCCGTGGGAACCCCAGGCCAGCGCCGCCGCCTTGGCGTGCATCACCAGGCCAGCCTTTGCGGTGGCGTAGTGGCCGTGGACCGGAGTGGGATGTCGGGCCTCGATGGAGGCGATGTGGACAATGGACCCGCCAGTGCCCTGTTCTCGCATGACCGATGCCGCTGCCTGGGTTAGCCGGTGTACTGCGGTGAGGTTGGTGTCGATCATCTCGGCCCACTGCTGATCGGTGAGATCAGTGAACGGAGCCACCGGCTGGATCCCCGCGTTGTTGACCAGAGCGTCGATCCGCCCGTGACGCTTGAGAGCTGCATCCACCACCGCAGCCGGGCCGTCTTCGGTGGTGAGGTTAACCTGCACCTTGGTGACCTGTCCTTCGCTGTGCTCAACCGGTGACGATCGGGTGTGGGCCACCACCGAGGCACCAGCAGCCGCCATGCGTCTTACGATTCCCCCGCCGATCCCCCCACCCGCACCAGTAACCACCACCACCATGCCAGTGAGGTCAAGCAACTCAGCCGGAGCAGCGGTCACGACCTCACCAACCCGGCGATCTCGCCCGCCGCCAACGGATACTGCTCGATGAGCTGCCCGCCGTCGCCCAACTCGAAGCCGTCGTGGTGATATGGCGGCGCCATGGTGGTCCCCACCAGCGACCACTCCCCCCGAGTCGAAGCCCCCATCCATGTACGGGCCGGGACCACCACACAGGGCCGCTCCCCCGCCCCCAAGTCGTCACCCAAAACCGGCCGCTCCACGGCTCCGTCGGGCCCCAGCAGCAACATCTCCACCGCCGCCCCCGCATAGTGATGCCAAATCTCCGGCCCATCCAGCCGGTGCATAGCCGAGAAGTCCCCCGGCTGCATCAAAAAGTAAATCGCCGTACTCCGCTCATCCCGCCAAACCTCTCGCCACATCCCCCCTTCCTCAGGCAACGGCACCAACCCCAACAAAGCCACCACCTCAGCCCCAGACAACCCCGCCAAGTCCTCCCGCTGCCTCATAGCCACCGAACCCTAGCTTTCCCTCTATACAGACCTGTTCCCAGGAGCAACCGAGGCCGTCTCAACCCTCGAATGATCTTGCCCTTCGAGAGAAGACGGCTCCGGTGATGATGGGTAGGTGAAATTGACTGAGCGGTCGCCAACGCTGATTTCGATGCTGAGCGTTCCACCAAGAGCGGAAGTGAGCTTGCACAAAGTGGACAGCTTGCGGTCAGATGACCGCTCGAGCCTCGACACTCCCCCCTGTGTGATGCCGAGCCTCTCAGCCAGTTCAACCTGATTGATGCCGAGCTCACTCCGCAGTTCCGCCAGCTGAAAGGCGAAGATTTTGGCCTCCACCTTCTCCCTGTACTCCTCCGCCCTAGCACTGCGCACCGGATCGGCATCGATGGGAGCAGCGAGTTCGTCAAAGTTCTTGGTCGTCATGAAATGAGTCCTTGGTTTCGTAGTTCGGTTAGGTGCTCGTCATAGAGATCGTCCGCCTTGGGGATCGACTGCTTGTACCACACATTCCATCGACCCCGTTTGTTGCCACCGAGGAGCAGGACAGCGCTCCGCAAGGGGTCGAAAGCGAATACGACCCGAAGAGTGCCCGCTCGCAGCTCCTTCATATTCGGATGGCGACTGCCCGACAGCGTATCGACGAGCGGCCGCCCCGTACCCGGACCCCGCTGAGCCAGTACCCCGATTGCACCTCGGAGCCGATCCTGGTCCTTGTCCGAGAGCGAGTTCCACCACACCTCGAACTGGCCGGTGACCTCTACTCTCCACACCCATTAAAATTACTCACACCTCATATGAGTTGCAAGTGCTATTTGGCCTCCGGCAATTGAAATGCTGATTCTTCAACAGCTCCTCAGGCTCACCGAATGTGTCACTGCCTGGAAGTAGGGTCGTGTCGTGAGTTCTAGAGGCGACTCCGAGGGCACCGAGGGCCGTCAAATCCCTGTTCCTGGGCCTGAATCCGCTGCTGCTGCATCGAGTCGAAAGTCAGATCCACATACTCATCTGAACGTCGGCAGCGACGGACCGCTGAATGACTTGAATGGCAAAGTGCTCGTGTGCGGTCCAGCGATCGAAGCCCTGGGATTGCTCCCTGATGGGTGCGCGCAGACGGTAGTCACGTCACCGCCGTCCTGGTCGCTTCAGGACCATGAGGCCGGAGGGCAGATCGGCTGCGACGATGCCTTGGAGTCGTACGTAAGGGGAATCGTCGTTGCATTTGACGAAGTTCGTCGGGTGCTGACAGATGACGGCACCGTGTGGTTGAACGTGGTCGACTCTCATACCCCCGATGATCACAGGTACCGAGTACGAGACCGCAAGATCCGTGCTGGTGCGACGTCTGTGCACCCTCCTGCCCTCGCTGAACTGAAACCAAGGAACCTGATCGGGGTTCCTTGGCGGCTCGCGTTCGCCCTCCAAAGTGCAGGATGGTGGCTGCGATCCGAGGTGATCTGGCACAAACCCAACGCACGCCCCGAGTCGGTGACAGACCGACCGATGAAGTCCCACGAGACGGTGTTCCTGCTGTCCAAGAGCCAGAATTACCACTACGACACTGCGGCGGTAAAAGGGCCAAATGAACGTCGACTCCGAACCATGTGGGATATCAACACCGAGCCCCGAATCAAGAGCGGCAGCAGTGTCGAGGATCATCCTGCGATTATGCCGATGACTCTCGCTCGCCGCTGCATCCAAATCACTAGTCGGCCTGGCGACATCGTTCTAGACCCCTACGCTGGCTCTGGCACCACTCTCATTGCCGCACAAGAACTCGGCCGCAACTGGGCAGGCATCGAGCTCGACCCGGCCTACGTCGATCTCATCGAGCGCCGAGTCAACGCGTGAGTCACGGCAACAAGGGACTATCATGACGAGAGATGCGCACGGCAACGATCCAATGTTTTGCGAAGGTGATCTCCAAAACACATTACGTGCTCGACTACAAGAGATAACTGACTCTGCAAGATCAATCCCGCCTGACACAATCTTGAGCACGCCACTTGAAGACCTCGTTGAAGAATTCGCCGACAATTATCAAGTAGTACCGCTTGTTCTTGACACTGAAGCTAAATTCAGTTCTGGAGCCAAGGATGCCAAACTCTATGTAGAAGATTTCGGACGTAGTTTCTCTGTGGAGGGCACACGAATAACTTGGTCCATACCGTTCACTGGAGACTCCAACCTCTTCAAGTTACGACCGCAAACTTGGGGAACGACCGTACCGAGAGGCCGTATCAATACAATAAACAGTACAATCGAAGTTAGTCTATTGGGTCGTTCACCCATCGACCCCGCCCAGGCCGAGAGGTACTTTACAAACTCAATTGAAGAATTTCAACGATATATTAGTTGGCAGAATCAGCAGCTTGAAGACTTCAATACGTCACTCGACGATCATATACGCACCGCATTGACTCAGAGAAAGAACAAGGTACTAGCAGATAGACAGCTTGACGAGTCACTTCAAGTGCCACTTGAATCAAGGACTAATCCAATTCCCAATTATAGCGTTGACCCACCGAAGCGACCTCGACCCAAACCGGCTATTGAGAGCGACACAAAAGAGCCCTTCAGTCCAGAACCTGCTATAACGGAAGATGGTTTTCAAGACATACTACGAGAGATAGCGAGTATGGCTGCTGCTGTAGAACGACCACCAGGCACATTTCATCCAATGCGAGAAGAGTCGCTTCGGGATGTGCTTCTTGTAATCCTGAACAATCGCTTTGGCCCAGCAAGTGGAGAAACGTTCAGCCGTAGCGGCAAGACAGACATCTTGATTCCCTATGAAGGGGACCAACGAGCTGTTTTTATCGCTGAGTGCAAATGGTGGAAGGGACCATCCGCATTTGCAAAGGCAATAGATCAACTGCTTGGATATTTGGTCTGGAGAGATACTAAGGCAGCACTTGTGCTCTTCACCAAATCCACAGATCCAACGTCAATTGCCAAGAAAGCCATCAGCGAACTAAGTAGTCATGCCTTTTTCAAGCGAAGCGGACCAACATTAGCCGATCAACCAACCTTTGTTCTACACCAAGCAGGTGACACTAACCGAGAAATCCAGATGGCGCTGATTGTTGTCCCAATTGCCGAAACAGCATGATTTGTACTCGGAATAACGGCTGCAATATTTGACAAGCTGAGGTTGGGGCCGGGATGTCCGTCGAATTACTTGCACTTGCTGCTCATCTTTCCCTAGGAGACATCCTCAATTCCTAGTTGTAGTGCCCATGGAGGGCAAGCTCTATTGGTGGTCGCGACATAGGTCATCGTAGACGGTTTGGGCTGTGTTCCAGTGGTGGAGTTTGCGGGGCATGTTGTTGATTCGGTCTTCGATGACCGAGAGGCGGGCTGGGCCGATGTTGAGGTCGGTTCCTTTGGGGAGCCATCGGCGGAGGATTCCGTTGGTCTGCTCGTTGGTCGGTCTTTGCCAGGGGGATCGGGGCTCGCAGAAGTAGACCTGGATTCCCAGTGATTTTTCGATGTGGGCCCATCGGGCCATCTCTGTGCCCTGGTCCCAGGTGAGGGTCTTGAGCATGAGTGCGGGCTGGCGGCCCAAAGCGGCGGTGACCGCATCCGCGGTGTTTCGGGCGTCGTAGCGGCCGGGCAGCCCCACCACGAGCGTGTGGCGGCTGGAGCGCTCGACGAGGGTGGCCACCGCGGTGCGGTTGTGTTTGCCGATGATCAGATCGCCCTCCCAGTGGCCCGGTTCTCGGCGGTCGGCGGCTGAGGCGGGCCGGTCGGCTATGGGCTTGTAGTCGCCCAGCGCCGAGCGCTTGGCCTGCTCGCAGCGGCCTCGCGGTTTGCGCCGCGGCCGGGCCCGGGGCAGCTTCTTCCAGGTGCCGGCCCTCAGCCCTGCGCGCCCGGCGCTGTCGTAGCACCCCCGGTAGATCGTCTCCGCGCACACCTTGAGCCCGCACAGGGCCAGCTCCGCTGAGATGGCGTGGGGCGACAGCCGCTCATCGAGGCGCTCTTGCACCTTCAAGCGCAGCTCCGCGTCAGCGGCCAATCTCCACGGCCGGGGCCTCTTCGCCCGGGCGTCGGCGCCGGCCTGCGCCCGCCGGGCGCAATAGCCGCCGCTCCCGCAGCGCCTCTTCTCCCGCCACACCGTCGCCCGGTCCCTGCCCAACCGCGCCGCGATCTCCGCGTCGCTCAAACCCTCCGAGGACAAAACCTCAATCCAGACGCGCTCCTCCGAGCAAACACGCCGTGCCATACTGGACACCTCCACCGGTCGGTCGCTGACATTCCTGACCGGCCATCATGGCCGATCCGTCGCGACCACCGGTGGAGTTCACC